>DASQJC010000337.1:0-13614 GCA_035631255.1 Candidatus Eremiobacteraceae bacterium
TCTGCTCAAGCAGGGCGGCTCGGCACGACGCGAAGCTATCTCAAAACTGGTCGAAAGCGTCGGCGGGCGTCTCGAAACCGTCTACTTCGCATTCGGTGCAGACGACTTCATCATCATCGCCGATCTGCCAGACCACGCTTCGGCGTCAGCTGTCGGTTTGAATGCGGCGGCGAGCGGCGCGGTCGCCAGTGTCCGCACCACGATTCTTTTGACACCCGAAGAAGTGGATCAGGCATGTAAGAAATCTGTCGTCTATCGTCCGCCGACGTCGTAAGCTCAACCGTATCTCAGGAATCAGCCAGTCTGTCCAGCGCCGGCTTTATGTCGACGATGGGCGTGCCGTCCACCGCTTCGAGCGGACCGACGAGCAGACGGCGGCCGGCGACTTCGCGGACGACGACGCGATGGAGCCCGATCGGATTCGGCCGATCGGGCGATCGCGTATCGAAAACGCCTGTGAGCGCGTTCGCGGTGTCGCCGCGCGGATGCACCTTCAGCTCGTCGCGACGCGCGAGGTGCAGCCACGTGAGCACGATGATCTCGTCACCGGGCGCAATCCCATCGGCGCCCTCGGCGACATCGGCTTCGATCTCAAGCCACGCGTCGGGCGCGCCTTCTCGACCTTGTTTTGGCGCGTCGGCGCGCGACTTGATCGTCGACCGGACGAACCCGATGGGCTTGATGTCGAAGCCGTCGTTCGTCACGTAGATTTCAGTTCGACTTACCTTGTCGTAGGCCGGTGATGTTGCCGTCGGGGTCCTTGAGAAGTGCGACGAGCAGTCCGCCGCCGACGTCGCGGACATCCTGGTGGAGCGTCGCTCCAGCGTCGACGAGCGTCTTGATGCTTTGTTTGATGTCGTCGACATCGCAATAGCCATGCGGCATCGGGATGCCGTTCTTCTGACCGTTGGGCACGAGCCCGATCTCTTGTTCACCGATGCGATATCCGATGTAATAGGGGCTGTCTGCATATGGTTCGGTGCCGAGCAGCGCGTTGTAAAAGGTCTTCGCTTTCGCCGCGTCCGTGACGGGATACAGGATCAACTTGAGGGCGAGGTTCTTGGTAGCTTCGCTCACGATCATTTCCTCCGTTCGGCGTGAAGACGAAACGGGACGGCGGCTTGTGACAGTCAGGCGAGCTTCGCGAGGATCTCAGCGGTCGTGCCGATCTCGCCGATGCGCGGGAAGATGCGGTTCAGCGCGTTCTGGTGCGCGTCTTCGAACAGATCGGTCATCGCGTCGGAGGCGAACGTCAGATTGTATCCGCGCTCGAACGCGTCGCGCGCGGTCGACTCGACGCCGATGCTCGTCGCGATGCCGCACATGACGATGCCCGTGACTTTCCGCCGCCGCAGCTGCAGATCGAGCTCGGTGCCATAGAAGGCGCCCCATTGTCGCTTGGTTATGAAGATGTCGCGCGCGGGATCGGCTTCCAATTCGTCCGCGAGCTTGGCGAAGTCGGGCGTGAACGTGCGCGGCGGCGGTTTGTTGTCGACCCGAGGTGCAAGCATGATCTCGGGCCGCAGCTCGACGTTGACGAGCACGACCGGCTGCCCGGTTTGACGAAACGCTCTTGCCAGACGGCTGCATCGATCGACGACGCCGGCGGTCGGCGTGAAGGTCGCAAGACCGATGACGCTGCGCTGGACATCGATGACGACGAGCGCCGTTCGCTCGTCAAGAGCCGTGACCGGCATGTGGCACCTCCCGTGAGCTTGGGGAGCGATGTTCGGCGCCGATTCCGCGATTGCTCCATTGACGGACGGGGTCGAGCTGTGTTATAACCTTGCGCATCGGAGTGGCAACGGCCGGAGCGACATCGTCGCTCGAAGGGTTCCAAAATAGAAGACGTTCTGTTTTGGAGCCGGGTTTGCCCCGGCTTTCTTGCTTTTCAGGAGGATCACACTGATGAGTTCAGCGATCGCAAAACAGTTCGTCAGCGCCGAGGTCGTCATCTGTTCGGAGTGCGCCAACGTCTGGGTGCGTGCGTTGGGCGTCTCGCGGTCATGGTGGTGTCCGCGGTGCAGCGCTCATCGGAACCCAGATTCGGTCTGCCGATGCGGTCATTCGTTCGCGACGCATTCGACGGCGCGTCCGAAGCGTGAGGCGTCCGACGGCGATCTCGGCGAATGCGGTGACTGCGCGTGCTGGTGGTATCGGCCGTCACGCGCCAGCGGGTTGCGAGCCGCTAGCGCGACTGCTCGCTGAGACGCGAAACCTCGGTTACAGCTCGATGCCGAGCTCGCGGCGCAGCCCTTGGCGACCCTTCGCCGTCAGCTTGAGCGCGCGCGTCCGCGGATAGCGTTCGAACCATCCGCGGTCGAGAAGCCGGGCGGCGAGCGCCGCACCGATCGCGCCGCCGAGGTGCGGTTGGCGTTCGCTCCAATCGAGGCACGCATTCGCGAATTTCCGACGCTGTGCTCGTGCGGCGTCGACGTCGATGCCGAGATCCTCGAGCCAGCGTTCGCCGGAAGGCTGGAGGTCGAATCGCCCTTTGCTGCCCCTGATGAGTCGCCTTCGGCTCAGCGCATCGGTGATCGCGACGCCGACTTTGCCGGCGAGATGGTCGTAACACGTGCGCGCGTAGGAGAGCACGTTGACTTCACCGGGCTCGTGCATAGCATCGAATTCTGTGCCGGGCGAGATCGCCACGAGCGCTTCGATCGCTGCCGCGACGTCGGCATTCGCCAGTCGATAGTAGCGGTGGCGCCCCTGGCGCTCCGCTTCGAGCAAGCCGCCTTCGACGAGGCGTGTTAGATGAGCACTCATCGTCGGCGCTGTCACGCGGGCGCGGCGTGCGAGATCGGTCGCCGGCAGCGCGATGCCGCCCGCGAGCGCGTAGAGCACCGTCGCTCGCGCTTGGTCGCCGATGAGTCCCGCGGTCTCGGCCAGGTCAGGTCGTGTTTTCATATTTCGTCCGCCATCTAATTGTCGATGACGGGCGATTCGAGCGACCGCGCCGGGTTCCTCCAGCTTTCGGTGAAAGATTCAGTGCAGGATGAGGAAGACGACGCCGAGCCCCATGATGAGCCCCCCGCTGAGCACCTCGCCGTAGCGCTCGAGCGGACCGATGCTCAGCTGCTGCAGGCCGCTCGCGGACGCGACGCAGAGGCCGACGTACGTCGCGATCGTCGATGCGGCGAAGACGACCGACATGAGCACGATGAGCCCCGGCCCGAATCGCGAGGCGGCGAAGAACGCGGGTATGCCTTCGACCATCGGTGACGATCCGAGGATGAGCAGGAGCGCCGTCCGCGATGATGTCGGATGTTCGTGCACATGCTCCGGCGGCGCGCCGGCGGCGACTTCTGCTTCGTGCCAGTCGGGAGGTTCGTGCGTGTGCCAGTGCGCGTGGGTGAGGCTGCCGTGCTTGTGCTTGTGAATGTGCCCGCGCCGCGTTGTCGCGGCCGGCTCGGCGCCGGCAGTCGTCCACGCGGCGCCTTGTTCGCGAACTTCGCGCAGCGCGCCGATCACTACCCACGCACCGAACGCGATGAGCGCCCAGCTCGTGACGACGTCGACGATCCGGCCGAAGCGTTCGGCGAAAAGCGCGCCGGCGATCCATACCACAAGCGCGATGACGAGCGTTGAGACCGTGTGGCCGATGCCGGCGATCGCTGCGGCGCGAGCCGTTTGACCGCGCGTCCACCCTTGCTGCCTCGCGACGAGCGCGATCGGAACCCAATGGTCCGGCACGAGCGTGTGTAAGACGCCGACCGCGGCGACCGCGATGACGAGAAGC
Organism: Candidatus Eremiobacteraceae bacterium; assembly: GCA_035631255.1. Taxonomy (GTDB): domain Bacteria; phylum Vulcanimicrobiota; class Vulcanimicrobiia; order Eremiobacterales; family Eremiobacteraceae; genus JANWLL01. The sequence goes on from DASQJC010000337.1 coordinate 3,743, forward strand.
GCTGGCGTTCCGAATTGAGGCATCGATAGCATCGTCAACGTCGCGCTTTCCGCCCGCCGCGACGGGCCTCCTAGCCTGAGGTTTCGCGCAGCCGCTTGAACGCGTTGAAGATCGTAAGATCGTAGATGATCTTCAGACCGCCGGCGATGAAGAAGGGCACACCGATGGCCGCGGTCGCGAGCGATAAGCCTGAGAAGATCGGCGCGACTGCTGCCGCAGCGGGCCGCACTGCGTTCGTCAGCGCCGCCGCATGCACGCGCTCTGACGGCGGCACTGCCCCCATCGCGAACGCTTGGCGCGTTGGCACGTCCATCTGCGACAGGGCGAAACGCGCGATCAATACGGCGGCAGCGCCTTCGAACGTCGGCATGAGCGGCACGATGCAGAGAAGCACGTTGGAAGGCAAGTGCGTGAAGACCATCGTCCGTAACAAGCCGATCTTCGTCGACAGCCGTGCTGCCACAGGATACGACAGCGCCGACAGCGTGTTCGCCGCGAAGAGGACGACGGCGAGGCTTTGTTGATCGGCGCCGTATCGCACGTGCAGCCAATATGCGAGGAAGCTCTGCACGACGAACCCGCCGGCGAGCGCGTCGAGACCGAAGAGCGCGGCTAGCTTTTCAGCGTTGCCGAAGCGGATGCGTTTCTCTTCGCCGGCATCGGCGGTCGGGGTCGCCGCCGGCGGTGGCGCTAACACGGGCATCGCCGCATAGAGCGCCGCGATGATGATACCGCACAAAGCATAAGCCCATGGGATCGACGGCGTCGAGATCGCTCCCGCGGCGAGCGCTCCGAACGCGAGCGCGAACGCGCCGGCGAGATTGTAGTTCGCGAATGCGTGCGCTCGTTTGTCGGACCCGGTCGATTCTGCGATGGCATGCTGCTCGATCGCCGCGAACGGGCCCACCTCTTGTCCGCCGGCGCTGAGGGTGCCGAAGAGGCAGGCGATCACGATCGCCAATGGCCGATCGTGCAGCGACAGGATCGCGCCGGCGGCGCACATCGCGAGCGCCGCGATGATGAGCGTCGTGCGGCTTCCAACTTTGCGGACGAACGTCGCGGAAAGCGTAAGGAAGAACGCGCCGGCGATGAGCGCAAGGCTTAACGTCGCGCCGATCGCGACGGCTCCGAAGCCCGCGGACGCCAAATATAACGCGAACGCAACCGACAGCAGGCCGTAGCCGAACGAACGGACGACCTTCGCCGCGACTACGAAGGCGAGCACGCGCTAGCGGATCGCTCGCTCGCGCACGCGGCTCTGGCACCATGCATAGAGCGCATCGTACATCGGCGTCTCCAGCGCGAGTTTCTTGTGGTCGTCCTCGCCGTGCAGCGATGCGAACCCGTGCGCGATCGCACGCAACCCCGCGGCTTCCGGTTCGATCGCGATGTCCTCGGGCACGTCGGCGCCGTGGACGATGCGGCCGACGAGATCGAGCGCCGGATCCTTCACCCCGCTCCACAGGAGTATTGATTCGAAGCTGCATCGCCCGGCGACGTGACCGAGTTCGACGCCGGGGACATCGTACGGCCTTGCTCCTTCTGCCTGCGCGACGCGCATGACGTCATCGCGGTCGACGTACAAAAACTCGGCGTCCGGATCGACGAACCGCTTTATGAGCCAGGGGCAAGCGATCCGATCGACGTTGGCGTTTTTCTTCGTGACGTATTTCATTTTGGATCTCCTTGAATTCCAAATTGTCTAGTGCAGCAGCCATTGCGGCTGCAAGATGGGATACGCTATGAGCCCGACGACCGCGCCGGTCGCGACGAGCAGCGCGTCGGGCACTTTTTTCGCGAACAGCGCTGCTGCGAACGCGCCGACAGCGAGCGAGATCGTCAGCGCGTCGCCGATCGCCGTGCGCCCGACCATGTACGAGGTCCCGACGAGCACGCCGACGACGGCCACGGTGACGCCGCGGACGAAGCCTTGCAGGCCCGAATTCGAACGATACCGCCGCAACAGCGGCGTGCCGATGACCGTGAACAAGAACGGCGGCGAGAAGATACCGAGCGTCGCTGCGAAGGCGCCCGATAGCCCGCTCATGAGATAGCCGACGAACGTCGCGGTGATGACGACGGGCCCCGGTGTCATCATGCCGATCGCGACGGAGTCGAGGAATTGCCGCTCGTCGAGCCAGTGATACTGATCGACGACGTATGCCTTGAGGAATGGCACGATGACGAGCCCGCTGCCGAACACGAGCAAGCCGGTCCTGAAGAAGAACAAGAACAGCTGCAGCGGCACCGTCGGATTCGATCCAAGCGCGATCGCCCCGAAAAGCGGGAAGATCGAGCGCGCGGCAGTCGACCTCGGCGCGACAGAACCGCTCGACGATCCCGGCCCAGGCCGCGCAAACACGAAGATGCCGAGAAGGCCCGAGACAAGGAAGATGATCGTGAGCTCGCGCTGCACCACAAGCGTGATCGCGCACGCGATGGTCGCGATGATCCACGCCAGCACGTCGGTCTTGATCGTCTTCTGCGCCAGATTCCAGCACGCTTTGATGATGAGCGCGACGACGACGGGACCGACGCCGTAGAAGAGGCCCCGCACTTCCCACGCGTTTTCGAAGCGAAGGTAGAGCCAGCCGGCGACGATGACGATGATGAACGGTGCGACCGCGAACGCGACCGCTGCCGCAAATGCGCCGCCGAGTCCGCGCAGGACGTAACCCGAATAGATGCCGAGTTGATATGCGAGAGGCCCCGGGCAGGCGGTCGCAATTGCGAGCCCTTCGTCGTACTCCTGCGGCGTGAGCCATCGCCGATCGTCGACAAGGTCAACGCGCATGTGGTTCGCAAGCGCGACGGGGCCGCCGAACCCGAGTGCGCCCAATCGTAAGAAGTAGAGCGCGATCTCGATGATGCTCGGTCGAGATCGTTCGTCGCGGACGTCGCTCATCGTCTGCGCCTTTTGCCCATGAGGCTGTGAAGATCGTCGAAGATCGGTGCGCTTCTATCGAGCCGGGTCTTGTCGTCCGCGTGCGCGAGAACGATGCCCTCAAGAACGCGCTCGATTCCCGCTTTTTCCGGCCGTTCGAATTTCGAATCTTTCAGATCGATGTCGTGGACGATCTGGCCGATCGCTGTCAAACCCGGATCGTCGAGGCCCGCCCGTTCCACGAGCACCTCGAACGTGCATCGATCGCCTTCGTGCGTGAACTCGCCGCCGAACATGTCGAAGCGCATCTCGCCTTTGCGCGCTTCGTATCTCTTGCCGGGCACGAATTTGAAACGTGCAGAACGGTCGATGAAGCGTCGGATGAGCCACGCGCTCGCCATCCGGTCGACGAATACGTCGCGGCGCGTTACCCACGTCTTGCCTTTGAGATCGCGCATCGTCGGCGTGTGGCGGCGCTTGCCTTCATCCGGGCCGCGGTCGAGCGCGGCCACCGCTTTTGCCGCCTCAGCGCGGGCGCCGGTTTTGAAGAAGTCGATCGCCGTCGTGTCTGCGAGCCGGCGTTTCAAGCGTTCGATTTCGTCCGCCATAGATGCGCCGGCGTCGTCGGTTTTCGAAGGACGCGCCGAAGCCACGCGACGCGCTTCAGCCGCGATCACGCGATAGTCGCTGTCGCGCAACGCTTTGAATGCCGCCTCGACCTGATCGTCCCTCAGACCGTGCACGAACGAAGCCTCGCAGATCGACGCCTCGCCGCCGCCTTGCTCGATCTCACGCGCGACCCAAGCGAGATCTTCGAACGCCTGCTCGCCGGCCGGCATGGCGTAGACCGAGTTCTTGATCGGCAGCGCGCCGATGCGCTGAAGCCGGCGCCAGATCTTCACCCGAAGATAGCTCGGGGTGCGCGGGATCTGATGGACGAGCATCAGCCACCGATTCTTTTTCACCGAGGCTCCGTCGAGTCCGCGCCCGAGAGGAGCTCGGACGCTCTGCGTAAACATAGTTTATATAACAACTGTATCATCTGTCAATGGGAATATGAAGCACATGCGCTATGGCAATCATGGTCGCGCGGGGTGGTTCGCCCCAGCGATCGCGGCGCTTCTCGCGGCGTGCGGTTCTGGCGGACCGACCGGCATGGCGACCGACCCACCGCTGCCGCTTCACCCGATCGCAGACATCACGATCGTTCCGGCGAATCCCGCGTTAAGAGGTCAAACGCTGCGGATGGACTACGAAAGCATCGATGCGCGCAACCGATTGCTCTTTGTCGCATATCTCGGCGCGAGCGAGGTCGTCGCGATCGACATCGGTTCGAACGTCATCATCGGGCACATCGCCGGTTTGAATAGCGTGCACGGCGTGCTCGCGGTACCCTCGCTGCACCGGGTTTACGCATCGGCGACAGGCACCGATCAGGTGGCGACGATCGACGAAGGTGACCTCAAGGTCGTCTCGCGTGCGCCCGGCGGAGATTACCCGGACGGGATCGCCTACGACGCATCGGATCACGCGATATTCGTCTCCGACGAGCATGGCGGTACCGTCACCGAGATCGACGCGAAAACCGGCGCACACATTCGGACTATCGACGTCGGCGGCGAAGCCGGCAACGCGCAATACGATCAAAAATCTCGCCGCGTGTTCACCGACGTGCAGGCACGCGACGATGTTGCCGTTATCGATCCGATCGCCGGTCAGGTCGTCGCAAGACATCAGCTAGCGGGGTGCGACCATGATCATGGGCTTCTGCTGGATACGGCGCACCGTCTGGCCTTCGTCGCATGCGACGGCAATGCACGCTTGCTCGTGATCGATTTCGACGACTGGAAAGAACTCGAAACGTTTGCCGTTGGCGATGACCCCGATGTCCTCGCGCTCGATCCTGGACTCGGCCGACTCTACGTGGCCTCGGAGAGCGGCGTGGTATCGGTCTTCCAAGAACACGGCGATGCGGTGAAGGATATCGGTTCCGCCTTCCTCGCGAAGGAGGCGCACACAGTCGCGGTCGATCCGATGACGCACCGGGTCTATTTCGCGCTCGAGAACGTGAACGGGAATGCGGTCGTCCGCGTGATGGCGCCATGAACGCGAGCTAGGTCGAACGCCGTCCCTTTTCGCTGTCGCCGACGTGTGCGATGAACCAGCGCATCGCTAGATCGGCAGCCTTCTCGAGCGCGCCATGTTCCTCGAATAGGTGCGTCGCGCGCGGCACGACCTCGAGCCGCACTTCTGCGCTCATCTGCTTTGCGCTGTGGCGATTGAGCTCCAGCACGATCGGGTCGGCGCCGCCGACGATGAAGAGCGTCGGAGCTTTGACTCGCGCGATCGCTGCGCCGGCTAAGTCGGGCCGGCCGCCGCGCGACACGATGGCGAATATCCGCTCAGGTTTTAACGCTGCGGCCTTCAAGACGGCGGCCGCACCGGTGCTCGCGCCGAAGTAGCCGATCCGCAGCCGGGTAGTCGCTTGCTCGGTCGCGGCCCATCTCACGACGTCGAGAACGCGCGACGCGAGCAGTTCGATGTCGAATCGCACCGCGAATGTCCGGCGGTCGATTTCGTCCTCCTCGAGCGTGAGCAAGTCGACGAGCAGCGTCGCGAAGCCGGCCGCGTTCAGGTCGCGGGCGACCAGCTGATTGCGAGGGCTCTGCCTGCTGCTGCCGCTGCCGTGGGCGAAGACGATCAGGGCACGAGGTGAATTCGGTAGAGCAAGCGTGCCGGCGACGCGGTGCGATCCGCCGTCGACGTCGATGATCGAGTCACGACTCAAAAAGGTCTCCGGACTCCCACGAGGCCTGCGGGCGCACAACCGCAGACGAAGACGCTGCCCCTATTAACTACCAGGCGCTGCGCGCCCTCGAAACGGGGAAAAACGCGGCTCCGAGCGTACTTTCCGGCCATGCGAAGCGGCACCGGCTCGAGATCGCTCCCCATTTGGACGGCGATCGGAGTCATCGCGTTTTGCATCGTCGTCATCGCCTTCCTCACGATCGGCCTCGCGCTGAGGCAAGCTGCAGCCGCATCCTTCGTCGCAGAAGCGCGTAACCGCGAGGCGCGCGGTCTCATCTTCACCGCGCTCAAAGATCAGCTCGACGAGGAGACCGGCGTACGCGGCTACGAGGTGACGCACGCCGCGGAGTTCGTCGAACCGTACGACATAGCTCGTGAAGATATGCCGCGGACGATGACGCAGCTCATCGATGATCTCAATACCTTAGGGCTGTCGGACGCAGCGTCGGCGGCGCTCGACATGATGAAGACGAACCGGCAGTGGACCGTGTCGGTGGCGGGACCGCTCACGACGGGAACGCCGGTCAATTCGCTCGAGCTCGAACAGCTCGGCAAGGCGCTCGTCGATCGGTTCCGCCGCGAAGAAACGATCGTCGACGACGCGCTGACGATGCAATACTCCGATTTCTACAACGCCTCGGAGCGGCAGCTCGACTACATCGGCGCGCTCGTCGTCATGGGCGCGCTCCTCATCCTCGGCGTCGGCTTGATCTTCACGCGCCTGCAAACGCGCGCGTGGGATCGGCTCGCGGAAGAGCGCGACCTGGCCGAAGAAGGTCGTCGACGCGAGGCGGCTCTTCGTTCTGCGTACGAGACCGAACGGCGGATCGCCGAACGCTTCCAGCGCGCGCTCGCGCACCGCGACTTCCCGCGGATCCCGTGGCTCGAATTCTCGGCGACGTACGCACCGGCGTCGGAAGAAGCGAAGGTCGGCGGCGATTGGTACGACGTGTTCGCGCTGAGCGCCGATCGTGCTCTCGTCGTCATCGGCGACATCGCCGGTCATGGCATCGATGCGGCGCTCGCGATGAACCGCGTCCGCAATGCGGTTCTGTCAGCCGCGCTCTTCCAACCCGACTCGGCGTCAATCCTCGAATACGTCAACCGCGAAGTCGTGCACGACGAGTCGGTCATGATGGCGACTGCGACTGTCGGCATCGTCGACTCGCGGACGAACGTCTTCGAATATGCGAGCGCCGGCCATCCGCCGCCCGTGCTGCTCGCGAGCGGCGGGCTGCCGCGCATGCTCGACGTCGGATCGCTGCCGCTCGGCGTCAGCGAGTCGACGAAATATCGGTCGAATCGCGTCGAAAGTGCGCCGGGGTCGATGCTCGTCCTCTACACCGACGGCGCGATCGAACGGTCTCGCGACGTGCTCGAGGGCGAACGCCGCTTGCTCGAGGCGGTCAAGAGCGCACGCGACGAGCGTGATCCGCATCCCGCGTCGGCGATCTTCCGGTCCATCACCGAGGTCGGCGAGATGAACGACGACGTCGCCATTCTAACGATATCGATCGTCGATGATGGTGCGACGGGCAGGATCATGGGGGCGCGCGAGTCGTCGACTATTTCGCCGCGCAGAACACAAGCTGCGGGTGGCGATCCGGCTCCGGGAGCGACTCGCGGCGACGGCCCTGAGATCGCATTCTTCGATCGCTTGAGGATGATCGCGTGACGACCAACGGCTCGCCTGCAGTCGTGCGCTTCGATGGCGAGCTTGACGTCTCGCGAAAGGACGAATTGCGCTCGACTTTGCAGAGCGCGCTCCAAGCCCATTCGGTGCTCCTCGATCTCGCCGGGGTGACCTACGCGGACTCGACGGCGCTGGTCGAACTGCTCCACTTCTGCACCGATCTCAAGGAGTCCGACGTCCCTGTAGCTTTGCTCATCGAAACGCCGCAGTTCGCGCGTCTCATCAAGTACGCCGGGCTCGATCAAGTCTTCGCGGTGTTCGACAACAGAGACGAAGCCCTCGCCTATCTGGCGGCGCAGGCATGACGAAACCGAGCGAACTCCGAGTGCGGAAAAAGGCTCAGCCTCGTGCGGCGGGTTTGCTGCGCCACGCGCTCGACGCGTTCCTGAGGTCGAACGGGATCGATCCTGATACGCGGATCGACATCATCACCGCGGTAGGCGAGGCGCTTGCGAATTCGATCGAGCACGCGTATGCGCCGAACAAGATCGGTCACGTCGAACTGCGCGCTCGCATCACCGACGTCGAGCCGCGCATCTCCGTCGATATCATCGACGGCGGACGCTTCATCTCGCGACTGCCTCAGCCGCATCGCGGGTTCGGTTTTCGCATCATCAGGACTGCTGCGCGCACGATGCGGATCGATACGAGCGCCGGCACCGCGATACGCCTCGAGTTCGATTCCGCGCGCGCGTGAGAACGCTCTAGCTCTTCGAGAAGAACTGCTTGAGAAACGCCTCGTGCTTGTATGATGACGACTTCGCGAAATGCACGATGACGAGCTTGCGCGACGGCACGACGTACATCGCCTGGCCTGCCGCTCCGCTCGCATAGAACAGGTCGTCCGGCGCGTTTTTGACGCCCAGCCACCACCCGAGGCCGTAGCGCGCGTTCGCCTTCGAACCTTTGAAGCATGGCGCGAATTCGGCATGGCGTTCGCACACGAACTGCCCGTACTTGATCCACTCGAGCGGTGCGACGAATGCGCCGGTCGGCAGCGGTTTCGTGCCGTCAGCGAGCGTGCGCCACTTCCCGACCTCAAGACCGATCGGGTTGAGGATGCGCCGCGTGAGGTACTCGTGCGGGGTTTCGCCCAACGATTCGAGTTTGCGTGCGAGGACGGCGCCGAACACCTGGAGCGGAATGCCGCCGTACGTGAATTTCGTGCCCGGCTCGTTCTTCAGCTCGACGTCGAGCGCTTTGGCGTACGTCGGCACCGCCAGACCCATGCCGCCGAAACCGATGCCGCTCGTCAATTGCAAAAGCTCGCGGAGCGTGACTTTGCTCTTCCATGGCTGGAGGCCCCACGTCGCGAACGTGTCGGCGACGTGCTCGTCGAGGTCGAGCAGTCCGTCGTTCCGGGCGATGAGCGCGGTGACGCCCCAAAAACTTTTCGCACCGCTATAGAGCGGATGCGGCGTCGCTCCGTCGTGTCCGTCGCCGTACGCCTCGTCGACGATGCGGCCGTCGTGCGAGACGACGAGCGCGTGCAGCCCGTGCTTGCGAGCGTAGGCGAGAGCCGCCGGCGGCAGGATGCTCATCGCGTTGATCGATCTCGCGCCTTCAGCCGATCGCCGCTCCGTACGTCAGGAGCGGTTTCGCTTTCTTCGCGAGCGAGACGACGCGCGTTATGAGACGCTTGCTGCCGACGTCGGCGTCGGACAGATCCTCGCCGACGGTGAACGAACCAAGGCGGAAATACGGCGCGATCGGGCTGTCCGCATGACCCTCGAACCCGCGCGGCATGCGCTTGAGCGCTTCGTGTTCCAAGGAGATCTTCAGACCGTTGCGCGCGAGCGCCTTGAGCATGGCTTGAAATTTCTTCGGGTCCTTGGCCATCGCAGTGCGCCAGCGCGCAAGTCGATCTTTGTCGAGCTCGTAGAACGCGACCGCCATGAACGAATCCTTCGGCTGGATATGGATGTAGATGCCGCCGGGGGCTTCGTGCGGACCTTTCGTCGTCGGCGAGAGGTACGCGCCGAGGTTGGTCTTGTACGGGCTCTTATCACGCGAGAACCGGATGTCGCGATAGATGCGGAAGATGGAGCGCGTCGGCACGGCGCCGATCGGGATCTTCGCTTTGCGCAGCCCGTCGGAAGCGTCGGCGACGAGTGCCTGAAGCGGCTCGAGCAGCTCCATCTCGTAGACATGCTTGCGCGGCTGGAACCACGAGCGGTCGTTGTGCTTCGCAAGATCCGCGAGAAAACGCATGCCGGTCTTGGAGAAGCCGGTGAATCGCATTTCGTCTTTTGTTTTTGAAGTGGGCATGATGGCTCGCTCATGAATGTGGTATGCCGAGCGGAGCTCGGCAGCCGACCCTCGGTCGGCATACCACATCTTCGACTAAAGGTCGAGGCGGTCGAGATAAATCTCGACCGCTGCGTTTCCCTCTATTATGGAGGACCGCGAGTCTAGCGGACGACTGCCTGCGCGTTGAGCGATTGGCTTGCGAGCGCGTCGAGCTCTTCGAGATGCGCTCGCGTCAGC
>DASQJC010000338.1:0-2018 GCA_035631255.1 Candidatus Eremiobacteraceae bacterium
TGAGCTGCGTCGGCATCGGCGTCTCGCGCGACGCGACGGCGAGATCGTCGAGCGTTATCTGGCTCAGCGGACGTCCGTCGAAGCGGCGGTTGAGGTTATCGCACGCGCGCGCGAGCGCGTCGGCGTCGACCGACTCGTCGACTTCGATCGTCGTCTGAGCGGCGAGGCCGAGGTCGGTGACGAGGACGATGTGCACGCTGTGGCTTGCGACCCAGATGAGCTGGACGTGGCTGAGCACTTGACTGCGAAGGCGCGGCGCTATCGCGAAAGCTATGTTCTTCGTGAGATTCGAGAGGACGTGCGACGCCTTATCGACGGCGGTGTCGAGTTGACGGCTCGCCTGACGCACTTCGGCGCGGATGCGCGCGCGCTCGTCAGTGGAGAGCGCTTCCGGAAGCATGAGGTGGTCGACGTAATAGCGATAGCCGCGATCGGAAGGCACGCGCCCCGCGGACGTGTGCGGCTGATCGAGATACCCCTCTTCCTCGAGCGTCGCCATCTCGGCGCGCACGGTCGCCGGGCTGACCCCGAGGTTGTATTTCTGCGTGAGCATGGCGGAGCCGACCGGCTCGCCCGTCGCGATATATTCGTAGACGACGGTGCCGAGAATCGACATACGCCGCCGGGCGAGCGGCTCGTCCGGCGGTTGCGGCGTCGGGGTGGTAGGCGCAGCCGAGGCCGCCGCCTTCGCGGTGGCCGGCCTTTGCTTTTCCCGTCGCGCCGGGGTCGCTCTGTCCGCCATTAGCAATCGTACTCCTAGGGTGCTAATCGGCTTTCTACGCCGCAAGTTGAGGGGCCACCTGTAGGCCCGCACCTGTAGCGGTCGAGCTTTAGCTCGACCGGACGTGAATCGGCTATCTCAAAGGGTAGGTAGGGCGCATGCGGTCGGCCCACAAATGCGGCCGTCGATGGACGAACGTGACCATTCGCACGCTCGCGCCGCTCTCGTGACCGGCAGCGCGGGCGGCCTCATGCGAGGCGTCTGCGTATCGCTTGCGCGTAGCGGCTTCTCTGTCGCGGCGCATCACCGGCCTGGCGGAAGCGACGCCGACGAAACGCTGTCGGCCGTTCGAACTGCCGGCGGCACGTGTTTTGCGTTTCCGGCAGACGTCACGACCGCTGCGGGCGCGACTTCACTCGTCGAGGCTGTGCGCGATCGACTCCGGCGCATCGACACGCTTGTGTGCGGCGTCGGTCCGATGATGATCAAAGACGCGATCGACACGACGCCCGAAGAATTCGACGAGATGATCGCGGGCAATCTCACTTCCGCGTATCTCACGATTCGTGCCGCGTTGCCTATCATGCGAGAGCAGCGCTTCGGCCGCGTCATTTGTTTCGGAATGACCGGCAGCGAGTCGACGCAAGGCTTTCGCCACCTCTCCGCATACGTCGCGGCAAAAGCGGGCCTGACGGCCTTCGTCAAGACGCTCGCGCTCGAGGAAGGCCCGTACGGCATCACATGCAACGTCGTCAATCCGGGCGACATACGAGATAAGGACGCGGATCGGAAGACCGCCGCCGAGCGCCGCGACTACCGGAATCCGACGACGCGGCCGGGCAGCTGGGAAGACATCGGCGACGCCGTCGCATTTCTCGCAAGCGATGAGGCGTCGTTCATCAACGGCGCGGTGCTCACCGTGAGCGGCGGCTGGCAGGGTTTCTTCGAAAAATACTCGCGCTGGCCTTAGCCGCTCGCTGCGATCGACCCGCACCACTCGCGGACCTTGGCTTCGATCTCTTCGCGCACCGCGCGTGTGCACGCGAGCCGCTCCTTCTCGCTTCCGACGAAGCTCGCGGGATCTTCAAAACTCCACTGCTCGCGTTTGACGACGCCCGGGACTATCGGGCAGCGTTCGGCTGCCTTCCTATCGCAAACGGTGATCACGAACTCGAAGAGCTCACCGGCCTTGTAGACGTCGAAGACAGAACGCGTCCGGGCGCCGGCGATATCGATGCCGCGCTCGGCCATCGCTGCGATCGCTGACGGGTTTAGGTCTCCGGGCTCGATCCCGGCA
>DASQJC010000339.1:0-6400 GCA_035631255.1 Candidatus Eremiobacteraceae bacterium
GGTCGAGCTGAAGCTCGACCGCTACGGGGAACGTTCGAGCGCGGCTAAACTTTGTCGGCGCGGCTGACGTTTACAATAGATATGAGCCAGGCCGTAACCGTGTAGGCCTTGAAATAAAGACCCTCCCGGCCGAATCGCCTGTCCCGAATCCCGACCCAGCTATTGACCCGAATTTTTGAAAGGACCCCCGTTCACCGTGCCCGTCAAAGCCCGCCTTTTCACCGCACTCGTCCTCGTCGCAGCCGTCCTGACGGCCGTCTGGTTCGGATACGTCCGCAAGTCGGCCGACGATAACCCCGTCCATCACATGCTCGTCGCCTACGAGGCGAACGGGTTCGGCAGCGACGGCGCCGACGGCGGAGCACAAACGCTAACCGACGAGCAGGACGTGACGATCCTCGACTACAGCTATGAGAAGCTGCAAGAGGCGTACTACAAGCCGGTGGATTCCGGCGTCCTCGTCCGCGGCGAGTTGAACGGGCTCTCGAGCTACCTCAAGTCGCAGCACATCGTTGCCTCATTGGGCGCTCCCGATCCTAATGAAGACGGCGCGAACGCGCTCCTGCGAAACGCGTTCTCGACGTACGGATCGAAGTACGGCGACGACAACCTCACTTTCGCCGCAGTCTCGGGCATGCTCAACTCGCTCGGCGATCCGTACACAGTCTTCCTCGATCCGCGCGACAACCAGTCGCTCACCGAGCTCATTGATGGCGGCAACTTCGGGGGCATCGGCATCTACATCGGCCAAGACGAGAAGACGAAGCAGACGATCATCATCGAGCCGATCACCGGCACGCCGGCCGAACGTGCAGGTCTCAAAGCCGGCGACATCATCGTCTCGGTCGACGGCCACGCGACGAAGGGCCTGCAGCTCGATCCGGTCATGAATCTCATCCGCGGCAAAGCGGGTACGACGGCGCATCTCGTCGTGCAGCGTCAAGGCCAGGCGGTACACGCATACGCCGTGACGCGCGAAGAGATCCACGTCCCGTCGGTCGCATACCGGATGCTCGACCAAAACGTCGGCTACATCCAGCTCTTCGACTTCGGCGACACGTCGGCTGAAGAAGTGAACACCGCGCTCGCCAAGCTCGCGAGCCAAGGCGCGAAAGCGTACGTGCTCGACCTCCGCAACAACGGCGGCGGCCTGCTCAACGCGGCGGTCGACATCTCGTCGAAGTTCATCGCCGACGGCCCGATCGTATCGATCATCGATCGCAGCGGCCGCATCGAGACGCACGACGCGAACGGCGACGCGATATCGCCCAAGCCGCTCGTCGTGCTCGTCAACCAGTTCTCTGCGAGCGCGTCCGAGATCACGGCCGGTGCGATACAAGACACGCACGTCGGTGAGCTCATCGGCGTCAAGACGTTCGGCAAGGGCGTGGTCCAGACGATCTATCCGCTGCCCGGTGCGAGCGCGATCAAGATCACGACGGCGCGCTACGTGACGCCGGCCGGACGCGACATCAACAAGAAGGGCATCATGCCCAACATCGTCGTCCCGATGGACCCGCGGCTCGTCGGTCTGCCTTCACGCGACGTCCAACTGCGTGCGGCGCTCGACGACATCAAGAAACAGCTCGCGCTCGCGCACTAGAGGTACCGACTCGTGAATAGTCGCCGATTCTCGGCGGCGTTTGCCGCCGCTCTGCTCCTTTCCACCCTCGGCGCAGCCGTCTCGGCGAAGGCCGACGACGTCGATCGCGCTATGCTCGACTTCGCGTTCTCTCGCGCGCAGACGCAGTTCTACAAGCCGACCACCGATCAGACGCTCCTCGACGGCGCCGTCTCCGGCATGCGACTCGCGGTCGCGTCGAAGCACGGCGATCCGAGCAAACTGCCGGCGCTGAGATCGCGCAACAACGCGGCGGCCGATACGATCCAGCTCAACGACGAGCTCGCGCTCGCGTCGGTGCGATTCGACAAATCTGTCGGGGAGAAAGAGCTGAGCTACGCTGCCATCAAAGGCATGATGGAGTCGCTCCACGATCGCTGGACCGTCTTCATGGATCCGAAGGAATTCCGCGGACTCAACGAAGGGCTCGAAGGCGGCAACTTCCCCGGCGTCGGCGTGCTCATCCAGATCGATCCTGCGTCGCAATCGCCGCAGGTCGTCCAGACCGTCGACGGCGGACCGGCAGCGAAGGCGGGCGTCGAGACCGGCGACATCCTGACCGCCGTGAACGGCAAGTCGACAAAGGGACTGTCGCTCGATCAAGACAGCGGACTTCTGCGCGGCAAGGAAGGAACGCCCGTCGAACTGACGGTGACCCGCAAAGGCAGCGCTGCGCCACTGAGCTTCCACGTATTGCGCGCGACGATCCACGAGCCGAGCGTCGTCGGCACCGTCATCGACGGTGACATCGGATACGTCCGCGTCTCCGTCTTCGGATCGACGACGGGTCAAGAGATGGCGGATACGCTCTCGCGACTCGACTCGCAGGGCGTCAAAGGCTACGTCCTCGATCTGCGCGACAACGGCGGCGGATATCTCGACGCGGCGATCGACGTCTCGTCGAAATTCATCCCCGATGGGCCGATCGTGTCGATCGACAGCCGCACGCAGCCGCTGACCACATTCGACGCCGACGCGACGTCGATCGCGATGCGGCCGCTCGCCGTGCTCGTCAACGGATTCACCGCGAGCGCATCGGAGATCACTTCGGGTGCCATCCAAGATTCCGGCGCGGGGGTCATCGTCGGCACGCGCACGTTCGGCAAAGGCGTCGTCCAGACGATCTATCCGATGCCGGACGGCAGCGCAGTGAAGATCACGACCGCGCGCTATCTGACGCCGAAAGGCCGCGACATCAACGCGATCGGGATCACGCCCGACATCGTCGTTCCGGACGTCAATCCAAACGATCTCGGCAATCCGAAGACGGACTCGCAACTGCAGCGCGCGGCAGCGTATATCGAATCGAAGATCGGCACGAGCGCATCTTCGTGAGCTGTTCGATTTCGCACTAAGCCCGGCGTTCTCACGACTCGGGAATGGGACGTGCCGAGAACGGGTACGTTGTTCATGCGCCCTTTGGGATTGCAGACTGTGAGCAACCGTGGCCCTCTCCGCTCGATCGGATATCATCCTCGTCGGAGCATCGGCCGGCGGGCTTGGCGTCCTCAAGAAAATCACCTCATCGCTTCCAGGTGATCTGCAAGCGGCCGTCATCATCGTCGTCCACCTACCGCCGGATCAGCATAGTGATCTGGCGGGCATCCTCGATCGAAACTCCGACCTTTCAATAAGACAAGCCGCGGATGGCGAAGCCGTGAGATACGGAACGGCTCTCGTCGCACCGCCGGATCATCACCTTGTGTTCGAAGACTCCGTGATCCGCGTCGTGAGCGGACCGAGAGTCAACGCCTATCGTCCGAGCATCGATGTGACATTCAAGAGCGCCGCACGTCGCTTTGGTCCGAGGACGATCGGCGTCATACTCACCGGTGGCCTCAAAGACGGAACCGACGGCTTGCGAGCCATCAAGGAGTCGGGCGGACGCGCCGTCGTCCAAGATCCGGCCGACGCGGAATTCAGCAGCATGCCTCAAAACGCCATCGAAGGCGTCGAAGTCGACCGTGTGCTGAAAGCCGACGGCATCGCCGCTGCGCTCGTCGAAATGGCCGCGGATATCAGAGAATTGCGCGAAGCACGAGAGCTGGCGCCACCACCGAAATCCGACGCTCGTCCTTCCGACTTCGTGTGCCCGGAGTGCAAGGGCACGCTGTTGGAGACAAAGCAGGACGGCTGGTCGACGTTCCGTTGCCGAAAAGGCCACGCGTATACGGAACAATCGCTGGCGATCGACAAGGACGCCTCTCTCCAAGCCGCGCTATGGTCGGCGGCACGAGCCTTGCACGAGCAAGCCCATCTGTTCGACCGTCTGGCCTCCTCGTCGTCGTCGGCGACAACCGATACCCTCAAGAGACGCTTTAAGCGCAAGGCGTCGGTCATTCGCGAGCAAGGCAACCGCATCGAAGAGGCGATAGCGCGACTGGAGCGAGCGGCGATCGGAGATGAATTAGAGCTGCTTCGTGAGCCGGTGGAGGGGAGCGCCGACTAGCGCCTGCCGCACACAGGCGTTCCGGCTCGCTGGAGGTCCCCCGCTCCCGCATCGTAGAAGCTCTCCGCTCTTTGCATTCGTGACGTAGGAGCGCGCGCTTGCTTCTGGTCGTGGACGACGCCACATGAGCGACGAAGGCTACAACGGCGACAACCACCTCGTCGTCACCGGCTCCTCGGCCGGCGGCATCGAGGCGCTTACGATGCTCGTCGGATCGTTGCCCGGTGACTTCCCGGCTCCGGTCGTCATCGCGCAGCATCTCGATCCGACTGCGCCGAGCATGCTGCCGCAGATCATCGCGCGGCATACGAAGCTGCCGGTCAATCTGATCGAGCAAAAAGAGCACCTCAAGCCCGGGCACATCTACGTCGTTCCGGCGAACAAGCACGTATCGGTCACCGATCACGAGGTGACGGTCTCGAGCACGGGGCCGCCCGGCGTTCGGCCGAGCGTCGACCTGCTCTTCAACACCGCGGCGACGACCTTCGAAGACCGCCTGATCGCGGTCATCCTCTCAGGGATGGGTTCCGACGGCGCCGTCGGCGCGCGCATGGTGAAAAAACACGGCGGCACAGTCATCATCCAAGATCCCGAGACGTCCCTCTATCCTTCCATGCCGATGGCGCTCCCGCGCACGTCCGTCGACATCGTCGCACGCGCTGACACGATCGGACCTTTGCTCAAAGAGCTGATCCGCGGCACGTACACGCCGTCCGAAAGCGAAGAGCACGCGGCCGTCCGGAATCTCCTTCAACAGATCCGCGACTCGAGCGGCATCGACTTCTCGAACTACAAGCGCTCGACAATTCTTCGGCGACTCTCGCGTCTCATGGCGTCGACAGGCTGCGAGACGGTCGCGCAATATCTCGAGTATCTCAAGAAGAACCCCGAGGCTTATCAGCGGCTCATCAGCGGCTTCCTGATCAAGGTGACGGAGTTCTTCCGCGACCGCGACGTCTTCGACGAACTGTACAAGACAGTGCTGCCCGAGCTCCTTGAGGAAGCGCGTTCGAACGGTCGCGAGCTGCGCCTGTGGTCGGCGGGTTGTGCGACCGGCGAAGAGGCGTACACGCTCGCAATCCTCATCGCCGAGCTGCTCGGCGAGGGTAGCCCGGTCCCCGCGCGGATCTTCGCGACCGATATCGACAACGATGCGATCAACTTCGCACGCCATGGCATGTACGCGCATGACGCGCTCGACGGCATGGACGAAGGGCTCATCGACAAGTATTTCACGCCGCTCGAGGGCGCGTTCGAAGTCAAGAAACACATCCGTTCGATGGTCGTCTTCGGCCAACACGATCTCGGACAGCGCGCGCCGTTCCCGCGCGTCGACCTCGCGCTCTGCCGCAACGTCCTCATCTATTTCACGAAAGAGCTGCAGCAGCGGGCGCTCCATCTCTTCGCGTACTCGCTGCGGCCGGGCGGCTATCTCGCGCTCGGCAAATCGGAGACGACGACGCCGCTTTCGGAGTATTTCGAAGGAGTGCAATCGTCGGTAAAACTCTACAAGCGGCGCGGCGAGCGGGTTCCGCTGATGCTGTCGGACACGAAGTCCGCGTACGTCCTGCCGCGAACGTATCGCGCGGTCGCGCCGAGCTATACGCACGCGCCGCAAACGCAGGCGCAGATGCGCTCCTCCGTCGCCGAGCAGCTCGGAACGCATCTGCTTCGCGCTCCCGTCGGGCTCGCGGTCATCGATCGCCGCTACGACATCCGGACGATCAACAACTCAGGCCGTGACATGTTCAATATCAGGACGGTCGGCGTCGGAGAAGATCTGCTCCATCTCCTGCCGGCCGAGTCGTCCGGTAAGCTCCGGCCGGCGGTCGACGGCATGTTCCGCAACGAGCCGACGGATCCGATCGGCGTCGAGATCACGATCCGCGGCGACGCGGGCGAAGATCGCTACCTACGGATCTGGGCATTCCCGGGCGAGCGGACGGACGGAACACTCGTCCAGACGGTCGCGATCCTCGCGATCGATTCGACGGCCGACGTAAGCCTGCGCCGCAACCTCGAGCGCGCGTCGACGAGGCAGCAAAAAGCCATCGATGAGATGTCGACCGAGAAGACCGAGCTGCTGGCCCGGCATCGAGCGCTCATCGAGGCGAACACGGAGCTCTCGCGTGCCAACGCCGAACTGCTTTCGAGCAACGAACGCCTGATCTTGAGCGTCGAAGAAGCAGAATCGTCGACCGAAGAGATCGAGACGCTCAACGAAGAGATGCAGGCGACGAACGAAGAGCTCGAAACGCTCAACGAAGAGCTGCAGGCGACCATCGAAGAGCTGAATACGACGAACGACGAGCTCGAAGCTCGGACGGTCG
>DASQJC010000340.1:0-2078 GCA_035631255.1 Candidatus Eremiobacteraceae bacterium
TCGATGCTCGAGATCGGCGTCCACAAGGGAGCGTCGCTCTCCATGTGGCGTGATTGGCTGCCGTCGGCGATCATCGTCGGCATCGATAGCAAAAAGCTCTTGTTCAAACCGCTCGACGAGAAGATGTTCGTCGAACGTGGAGACCAATCGGACGAGGAGTTCTTGCACCAGATCGGCTCGTCGTTCGGCCCGTTCGATCTCATCATCGACGATGGTTCGCACGACACCGTCGAGCAGCACATATCGTGGTACGTGTTGCACAAGTACCTATCTCCGCATGGCCGGTACGTCATCGAGGATGTCAAACCCGAGGTTTCGTTCCCTGATTGGCCGCGATTCGCCGGAAAGCGTGGTGAAGAACTCCGCGTCTCGTAAAACCCCTCTAGATGTTAGGCTTTGAGTACAAGTCGCGGCGCTATCGCGTCACCTATCGCAAAGGATAGGGCGACCTGTTATGCATAAAGCGATGCTATTCTACCCGTGGAACCACCGTCGGATCGTGAACGATAGAATTGGCGTCGAGAATCATGGCCGTTGACCAAGCACAGCCTTCGTTATTCTTAATCAAAAACGCCCCTCTAAAGGGTAGCGGGCCGCTCTACCTGCGCGTCGCCGAGGCGATCGCCGGGCTCATCGACGACGGCTCGCTCGCTCGCGGTGCGGCGATGCCGCGCGTGCGCGATCTCGCCGAGGGTCTGACCGTCAGCATCGTCACCGCGCATCACGCATATCGCGTGCTCGGAGAACGCGGTTTGCTCGCCGGCAGGCCAGGCGTCGGGACCTTCGTCGCCGAGCCGCCCGCAAGACCGCTCGATGCGCCGCAGCCCGATGCGCAGAGCCTCGCGTGGCAAGAGCAGTTCAACCGTCCGAAGCCGCCGACGAATCTCGGCTACATCTACCGCTTGCCGCAATCATGCAGCCAGGCGCAGTTCCCGTTCTTCAGCGTGCCGGCGTACGGCGGCGAGCTGCACGCCGCGACGAAGCGCGCGATGCGGCGCATCGCGCTCGACGCGGAGATCGGCGGCATCCATCCGACCGACACGCAAGGCCTGCCCGAGCTGCGCGCTGCGATCGCGAACCATCTCCACGCCGAGGGCATCGAAGCCGGCGCAGATCGCGTCCTCGTGACGAACAGCTACGAAGAGTCGCTCGTGCTGACGCTCCTCAGCTTCTGCCACGAAGGCGATGCCGTTGCGATGGAGGATCCGAATCAGTTCTGCCTCATCGACGCGGCGCGCATGCGCGGTCTGAAAGTGCTCGGCATCCCGATGGACGACAAAGGGATGCGTACCGACCTGCTCGAGAGCATCGCAGCGCGCGAGCAGATCCGCCTCGTCATCACGACGCCGCGCGCGCATAACCCGACCGGCATCGAGCTCATCGCGCCGCGGCGACAACAGCTCATGGAACTCGCCGCCAAGCACAACTGGCTCATCTTCGAGTGCGATCCGTTCGCGCCGCTCACGCACCGCGGCCGACCGCAGCTGCCGCTCTTCTGCGGCGATCGCGACGGGCGCGTCATCTACGCTCGCCCGGTCTCGCGTGGGCTGCTCATGAACATGGGCGCGACGGTCGCGACCGGCCGCATCCTCGAGCATCTCGTCCATGCGAAAGATATCATCGATCGCGGTTCCGACGTCTTTTTGCAGCTCGTCTTGAAGCGGCTGTTCGAAGCCGGATCAATCGCGCGCCAAGACCAGTCGATGCGCCGTCAGTGGGGCGATCAGCTGGCCGCGCTCATCGGCGCGATCGAGCGGTCGATGCCGCACGCCGTTCGCTGGACGCGCCCGCGCGCCGGTGGCGCCCTGTGGCTGACGCTTCCCGAAGGCTGCTCGGCGGAGACGCTGCTCGGCCGCGCCCTCGACAAGGGCATCTCGTTCATCCCCGGCCGCGCGTTCGCCGTCTCGGATCGTCACGAACGGTCGTTCAGGCTGGCGATCGGAACGATGCCGCCCGCCAAGATCATGGAAGGCATCAAGCGGCTCGGCCCGGTCGTCGCGCAGTACATCGCAGACGCGCAGCGGAGCAGAGTGCGCTCGCCGATCGCCAAAGTTTCGTGAAGCTTCGCGCGTTTTTCT
>DASQJC010000341.1:0-5946 GCA_035631255.1 Candidatus Eremiobacteraceae bacterium
AGCGGATTCGGACTCACGAATTGATCGGAAAATATCTCTTTGTGCGGCCCGCTCGTCGGCGGGTTCGAATTATAGACGAAGTCGTCTTTCTCGTTCGGATCGAGATGCGCGTGACCTTGCGACGGGAACGACGCGCCTGGAAACGGAGGCAACGCTGCGGTCGCGGATGCAGACGGCGACGTGGATGTCGCGGCGGCCGGCGATCCCGGGTGCGCCCCACGCCAGATCCACACGATGGCGATGAGCACGAAGACGCCGAAGACCGCGCCGGCGATACCGGGTGTCAGGCCTGGTCGACCGGACTGTGCGGGCGCTGGAGTTGAAACAGTCGTCGAGCCTTTCTTCTTCTTGCTCATGGCGGCGCAGGTTCGGGAAGGCTGCCGTCCGCGCCTGGCGGAACCCGCATCGCTCGATGGCAGATCAGCGCGCGGCCGTCGTCGTCTTCAACCCGGCGGCAGGACGCCGTGGAGCGCACGAAGCGCTGCGCGCCGTCACGACGAGACTCGACGGGAAGATCGCTGCAGTGCTCGAGACGTCGCTTGCGGGCGGCTTCGACTTGCGTTTGCGCGACGCGATCCGCGATGTCGTCTCTACGGGCACGCGACCGAAGGTCATCGGCGTCGGCGGCGACGGCACGCTTTCGATCGCGCTCAATGCGCTTGCCGATCCCTCGGCCGTGACGATGGCCGTCGTACCGGTTGGATCCGGCAACGATTTTGCGGCCGCACTCGGAGTCGCGACCGTCGACAAAGCGATCGACGCGATCGAACGCGGCACTTCACGTTTGGTCGACTTCGGCGTCGTGAACGGACGCCGTTTCGCGAACTGTGTCGGCATCGGCCTCGACGCGGAAATCGGAGCGCTGTCGGCGCGCATGCGACGCCGCGGATTCCCGCCCGGGCCTTCGTACTATGCCGCGGCGCTCGTCGGATTGTTCATGGTCAAACAGGTCGGCATCGCGCTACGCTCAGCCGACAAGACGATCCGTCGCGAGGACGGCGTCATGGTGACGATCGGCAACGGACCCGAATACGGCGGCGGCTTCAAGGGCGCACCCGGCGCGCTGCTCGATGACGGCCTGCTCGACGTCAACGTGTTCTCAGACGTTCAGGGCTTGTTCCGCCGGCTCGCGCTCATGCAGCGCATCCGCGCAGGTTTGCACGTCGGTCAATCCAACGTCGATACGTTCCGGACGGCGACGCTCGAGATCGACGTCGATCGCGAAGTGGCGATGCACGTCGACGGAGAGATCGCATCGGTCAGACATGCGTCGATCGCTATCGTGCCGAACGGCATGCGCGCCATCGCGCCGTGAGCATGGCTGTTATCGCGCCGCGAGCTGCACGCCGATAAGGACGATGTTGAACGCGACGACGAGCCCGACGACCACCCACGTCGTCATCGTCGTCGCCTTCGAGTTGACGAGTCCACCCATGACGTCTTTACGCGACGTGAGCAAAGCGAGCGGCACGAGCGCGAAAGGCAGCACGAACGAGAGCACGACCTGAGTGAACACGAGCACCGCCTGCGGGTTTTGATTGAGCGCGATGACGATGAAGCTCGGCACCATCGTCACCGCGCGACGCAGCCAGAGCGGAATCGAAAATCGCACGAACCCCTGCATGATGACCTGGCCGGACATCGTGCCGACGGCCGAGGACGAAAGCCCCGAGGCGAGCAGCGCGATGGCGAAGACCGCTGCGGCGGCGGGGCCAAGCACCGGCGTCAACATCTCGTACGCTTGACCGATCGTCGCCACGTCCGCGTGACCCGACGAATGGAATGCGGACGCGGCGACGACGAGCATCGCGATATTGATGATGCCGGCGGCACCGAGCGCGAGAATGACGTCGACCAGCTCGAAGCGATAGATGCGACGCGCGTCCGCATCGCCCGACGGTTTGATGCGGTTCTGGGTGAGCGACGAGTGGAGGAAGACGACATGCGGCATGACGGTCGCGCCGATGATCCCGACTGCGAGATATGTCGCGCCTTGCGGCAGCGCTAACGAAAATGCGCCGCCCGCGACCCAGCCGGTCGGCCGCGCGACGATGAGCTCGAAGACGTACCCCAGGCCGATGATGACGACGAACGTCGCCATCGCCGCCTCGAGCCGGCGGAATCCACGCCGCTCGAGCGCGAGAAGCGCGATGACGGCGACCGCCGCGAGGCCCGCACCCCACAGCAACGGCACTCGAAGCAGCAGATAGAATCCGACCGCTGCACCGACGAACTCGGCGACATCGGTCGCCATCGCGCCGATCTCGGCGACGACCCACAGCGCATATGCGGCAGGCGCGCCGAAGTGATCGCGGCAAAGCTCGGCCAGATTGCGGCCCGTCGCGATCCCGACTTTCGCGGAGAGCGCCTGGACGAACATCGCCGTGAGGTTTGCGAAGACGACGACCCACAGCAGACGGTATCCGAATTGCGCACCGCCTTGCACGTCGGTGGCGATGTTGCCGGGATCGATGTAGGCGACCGATGCGATGATCGCGGGTCCGAGGAAAGGCAATAGCGCGGCGATGCCGCGGCGGCGTCCGTCGAGTGACTCGCGCGCTTCGCTGAGCGTGTCGGACGATTCGCGCGTGATGACGGCGTCGCTCATGCGACCGTCCGCTTCGCGTTTTGCGCGACGCGCCGAACGCGTACCGCATTCGATGCTTTCGCCGAGATCGGCGTGACTCTCGTACCGATTCGCAACAGTGTCTCGCCGGCACGGCGCGCGACGACACGCATCTTCGCACCGGGCAGAACCCCCGCGCGTTCGAGCGCGCGCACGACCGCCGGCACGCGATCGTCGATGCGGCTGACTTGAACGACTGCGCCGATCGTGGCCATCGAGAGCGGTTCGTCGGTGACTCGGACGAGACGTCCGCGTGCGTCGGGGATCGCATCGCCGTGCGGGTCGAGCTCCGGATAGCGCATGAGCCGTTCGAGGCGCATCGCGACATCGTCCGACACAGCGTGTTCGATGCGCTCCGCTTCGGCGTGGAGACGATCGAGCGGTACGCCGAGCGATCCGTGGAGGAAGGTCTCGACGATGCGATGTCGCCGGATGACCGAGATCGCGACCCGCCGCCCCGCAGCTGTCAGCCGCAGCGCGACGCCGCGCTTGTCGCGCTCGACGAGTCCGCCGCGCTCGAGCTCGCGCACGCGCTTGCTGACAGATGCCCGCGACACACCCAGCCTTCGCGCGACATCCGCGGCCTTGGCGGCCTCTCCGCCGCCAGCTAGGTAGATAGATTTCAGATAATCTTGACGCGCTCGATCGGGCCACCTATCGCCGCCCGTGTTAACCATGGTTAACACTTAGGCTGATGAGCTGCCGAGGCCTGCTAACTCAGGGCATCGCGGGTTGCGATGAGGCGCGTATCTGGTCGAGCGTCTTGGCGAACATCGAGCGGTAGTTGCCGCGACCGTACGCGACGAGACGCCAATCGATATATCGACCACCGCCTGCCTTGATCGCGACAGTGCCGAGCGGAACGTCGGGCGATTGCCAGACTTCCATGGTAAGCGGCAAGTCGATGCCGCCGGCGGGCAGCGATCGCGATGGGAATTGCACGACGAGATGCGACGCATGGACGGTGGTCCGCCCGATGCGTATGTCGACGGCGTCGATAGAATTCAGCGTGCCGAATCGCGGTGATGTGTCGACCGCACCGGTAAGGATCGAATACGTCGCGCCGGCTCCAGGCGAGATCTCGTATTCGAAGCCCGACACTTTGAGCGCACTCGTATAGACGCGATACGTGCGGGCGAGATCGCCGAGGGTCGAGCCGGCGAGATACGTCTTCAGCACGGCATCGGTGCCGATGCCGACCGTCGTCTCGGCGGGAAGCCCGGTGACCGGAAGCGCGCGGACGTGCGTCTCGACGAAGAGTGTCGGCGTTCCGGCGACTCGCTCGCTACCGAAACCTATCGTCTTGTCGTTCGTCGAACCGTCGGCGAACGACACGCGATAACGTACCCAATCGCCCGGCAACACGGGGAATGATAGGTACGCGAAGAGCTGTCGATCCGAAATCGTATCGCCTGCGTGGAGAACGACGGGGACGGCAGGTGGTATGCGCGGCGGAGAAGGCGTCGCACGCGGCGTTGACGTTGATGGTGCCGGCGCAGGCGGTGACGACGCCGCAATTGGCGACGGTGATGGCGATCCCGCTCCGATGATGGTTAGCACGGCGATCACCAAGGCCGCGGCGGTCGAGATGAATCTCGACCGCTCCTTATACTTATGCGTCACGAACAGCGGTCGCATAGGCCGAAGAACTCGAAGCGATGCTGCGTCGTCTTGAAGCGCAACGCTTCGGTGAGATCGCGTTCGATGCGGCCGATCGAACGGCACGGCACGTCCTCGACCTTGCCGCACTTCGTGCATACCGCGTGGTGGTGATGTTCCGGCGAGCAGAAAAGATACGCGCTCTCGCCTCGCCCCTGCGTTCGCGCAGATGCCGCGCCGACCGCTTCCAGCGTTTCGAGCGTCCGGTAGATCGTCGCAAGTCCGATCCCGCTGCGTTTTCGCGACAAACGCTGGTGAAGTTCTTTCGCCGTCGCATATCGCTCGACGGCCGCAAGCTCTTCGACGATCGCGAGCCGCTGCTTCGTCACGCGGAACGATCGGCCTGAGAGCGCGGCACGTACGGCGGTCCGCGCCGTTTCTTTGGTCATCGCGCGCGCACCGTCGCACGGCGTGAGGCGAGCACGGCCGATAACAGCGAGCGCCGGCGCGGCGAGAAGAGCATCGCGAGGAAGAAGAACGCCGTCGCGGTGAGGACGATCGTCGCGCCGGAGGCAGCGTCGAGATAGTAAGACAGATACAACCCGATGATCCCCGACAGAACGCCCACCAAAGCCGACACGACCATCATCGGTCCGAAGCGCGTCGTCAGCTGATAGGCCGTTGCGGCAGGCGTGACGAGCAGCGCCGCCACGAGGACGATGCCTGCCGCCTGGAGCGAGACGATGATCGTCACGGCGAGCAGCACGAGCAATAGATAGTAGAGGAAGTCCGTCGGCAGTCCGCTCGCTTGCGCCATGACGGGATCGAATGACGAGAAGAGCAGCTCTTTGTAGAACAACACGACGATCGCGAGCACGAGCGCCGCGAGTGCGACGACGAGAATGATGTCGAGGCGGTCGACGCCGAGGATATTGCCGAAGAGAAAGTCTTGCAGGTCCGACGCGTAGCTCCGCGCTCGCGACATGAGAAGCACGCCGAGCGCGAATGCCGCCGTGAACAAAACGCCGATCGCGGTGTCGAGCGACAGCTCCGAGCGTTTCGCGATCGATCCGATGCCGAGCGCCGTCAGCACGGCGACGATGAGCCCGCCGACGTACAGGTTCGCCTTCAGCATGTACGCGACGACGATGCCGGCGAACGACGCGTGGGCAAGACCGTCACCGATGAACGAGAGATTCCGCAAGACGACGAACACGCCGATCACCGAACACGTCAGACCGATGAACGTCGCCGCGACGAGCGCGCGCACCATGAACGCGTTCTCCATCGGATCGGCGAGCAAGTGGATCACGGACGCGCTTCGCTTTCGCCGCCGATGAGCAGCGGATGGCTGCCGAACGTCGCCGCGAGGGTATCGCGAGTGAGCACGACGTCCGGCGGACCATACGCGATGACGTGATGATTGAGACAGAGCACTTTGCCGAACCAGGTCGCGACGCACGAAAGGTCGTGCGTCGACGCGATGATCGTCGTGCCGGCACGGTTGCGCTTTTCGAGCAGCGTGAAGATCGCATGCTGGCTCGCCGCGTCGACGCCGGCGATCGGCTCGTCGAGCAAAAGCAGGTCGGGTTCCTGGACGAGCGCGCGCGCCACGAACGTCCGCTGTTGCTGTCCGCCGGAGAGCTGCCCGATCTGCGAGTCGCGCCACTCGGCCATGCCGACCTCGGCAAGCGCGTCGTCGACGATCTTTCTGTCGGCCG
>DASQJC010000342.1:0-18128 GCA_035631255.1 Candidatus Eremiobacteraceae bacterium
CCAGAACGGTCCGCCCTTGAACGCGAGCCCGTGTCCGAGGTCCTGCTCGAGCTGCAAGTCGTATGAGTGGCTTTGCGGAACGTCCGGCTGCGCCTCGCGCGTGATCGTCGGCTGGTTGATGTTGAAGAATGGAGGTGCGAACGTGAATATCCGCTCGGCCCGTGACATGTCCGGCAGGCTGACGAAGTTGCCGTCGGTGCCGCGGATCACGGTGTTCTGGCTGAGCTGGTAGGCGAAACCGCCGCGCAGCTGGTTGGCCGAGTCCGTGAACGTCGGGGCGGTGACGCGGTAGTATGTGCGCGTATCGCGGCGGCCGCTGATGTCGAACGTCAGCTTATCGCCCGGCTTAAACGTGTCGGCGATCCAGTACGAGTTGTCGCCGTTGTTCGTCGGCACGACTTCGCCTTCGGAGACCGATGGGAACAGCGCGTACAGGTAGTTATTGCTGTAGATGTGCTGGGCGCCGACTTTGACCAGGTGCTCCGCACCCGCCTGGATCGTGTAGTCGCCTTCGACTTCTTGTTGATCCGAATGGCGGTTCTCGTACGTGTCGTCGAATGATCCGCCGCCGAACGGGAACCAGAACGTCACATACGATCCGACGCGAGCGTAGTGGACTTCCAGGTTTGAGTTGGACGAGAAGTTGTGCGACAGCCCGATCTTGTCGATGTAGTAGCCCTGGTCGTCATGCTCCGTCGAACCGGGCGGTGGGATTTCGGTGCACGTCGTCTGACCGGGGAACAGCGGCGAGCCGCCACCAGTAGCGGCACTGACGTTGTTGCAGATGCCGCCGACGGGCTGCGGGCTGGTCGCGGGCGTTCCATCGAGCGGGTTGCTGCTCGGGAAGAACGCCGGCAGAATGATGTTGTCGTAGTGTTCGATGCCCGTCGTGCCGAGATACTGGAGATCCCAGCCGAGGTTTTGACCGAACTTGTAGTGGAGGTTGACGACTTGGTCGCGGCTCGGTACGACGTCACCAAGGTCACCGACGCCGGCCGCCGACTCGAAGTTCTCAACGCTCGGATAGAACGTGCCGCGGTTACCCCAGTCGTAACCGGAGTTCCACATGACCGCAGCGACATACCACGAGAAGCGCCCATCGGGCGACGCGCTGCCGTAGTCGAAGTTGAGACCGTGGTAGTACGTCGGCGATTGGATGAGCGTCGTGAAGCTGCCGCGCGGCGGATACGTGCCGACGCCGACGACGGTGTTGACCTCACCCGAGATCGCATTGCCGGCGCTATCAGCCGCGTATCCGCCGGTCGAGACTTGAAGCCGAGAAGCGCCGTCTTCGACGAGGTTCGTCGAGAACGTGCCGGTGATCGGCTCGACAGTCGTGAGACCGTCATACTCGTAGCCGACTTCATCGAAGCGGCTGCCGCGGATGTGCGAGTAACCGCCCGCATCGAGCGTGACGCCGGGAAGCGTCGCGATGATGCCTGGCGTCTGATAGAGCGACATCGACCCTCCCGAGCCGTTCGTCGCATCTGCGGCCGACGCGGTCAGGACGTATTGATCTGCCGGAACGCTCGGCTGCACGACGGTCGTCACGCCGCGCACGGTCACGTGACCGAGCACGGTCGTCGTCTTCGTCATCGTGAAGTCGACCGTCGTCGAGACGTTTTGGTTGACGGTGTTGCCGTCGGACAACGCTGCCGAATAGCCCTCCGCGGTCACCGTGACGCGGTAGGTATCCGGATAGACGTTGACCATCGCGTAGTAGCCGTTCGAACCGGTCACCGCTTTGTACATCCCGGTGGGAGATACGGCGGTGACGTTTGCGCCCGCGACCGGCGCGTTCGTGGTCGCGTCGACGACCCGGCCGGTGATCTGACCTGTCGAGCCCGCCAGAGCCAAGTTTTCCTGGCAGAGCACAATTGCCAGAACCACCGCTGCGCCTAGGCCGCCGCGAAGGATCTTGCTGAACATGCCTCCTCCAATTCGAGATCCCGGGCTTTGAGCTCGGGACATCCCGCAATGCCAACAACGACATGTGACGGACGTCACACGCCTGAAGAGAGTTTTGCGCGGCGACGGTGGCTCCTTTGCCTAAAAGTCCTCAGCTTAACCCTTAAGGTGAATAGATCAGTGCAGTTCTTGACGGTTAGCACTCTCAATGCTATAGTGCTAATCGAGCGCCCAGGCGACTGAACTCGATTGAGATCCCGCGCTTCGGAACGGGAGCCATAAGCCGCCTAGGGGCGGAACCTTTCGTCGCCTCCAAAGATAGGAAGAGCCATAGGGCTTCGGCTGCCACGGCCGTCCGGTTCCTCCACCGGCGACCGCGCGGCTCAACACGCGTCAGGAGTAGACACCCGCAATGCAACCCTCAACCCGCACCTCCATCGGTTTTCTCCTCGTCGGACTTCTCGGCGTGCTCGTCGGCGCGATCATCGTCGCCTGCGTGCCCGGAAAGGTCCTGAACAACAACACGACCGCCCAGTCGTACACCGCGTCGGCATCCCCGATCCACATGAGCGGCGATCCCGACCTCGAACAACGCATCATCAGCGCGGTCAAGAATGCAGAGCCGTCCGTCGTGCTCATCAAGTCGACGGTGCACGGCGTGCAGCAATTCCCGTTCATGAACGATCCGTTCTTCCGGCAGTTCTTCGGCAACCAGATGCCTGAGAGCAAGCCGTACACGCAGCAAGGCTCCGGCTCCGGTTTCGTCATCAAGCGCGACGGCGACACCGCGTACGTCGCGACCAACGGCCACGTCGTGTTCAAAGCCGACAAGGTCGAAGTGCTGCTCGCGAGCGGCCGCAAGGTCGACGCCCAAGTCGTCGGCACCGACATCCAAGATGACCTCGCGATCTTGAAGATCCACGGCAATGACCTTCCGCCGGCGTTGCCCATCGGCGACTCGAAACAGCTGCAACAGGGCCAATTCGTCCTCGCGATCGGCGAACCGATCGAGCTGCAGAACTCGGTCAGCTTCGGCATCGTCGCGAGCGTGCACCGCAACGGAATCACCGCGAGCGGCGAAGGCATCCCGACGATCCACTATCCCGACATGATCCAGATAACGACGCCCATCAACCCCGGCAACTCCGGTGGTCCGCTCATCGATGATTCGGGCCAGGTCGTCGGCATCAACGCCGTCGTCGACGCGGGCGCGCAGAACATCGGCTTCGCGATCCCGATGGCGAACGCGCAGCCGATCCTCGCCGAGATCCAGAGCGGCACATACGTCGCGAAGACGCATCCGTTCATCGGCGTGCAGCTCGGCGCGTTGACGTCGCAGATCCGCAACTACCTCAGCTACGACGGCAAGAACGGCGTCGTCGTCGGCAATGTCGTCCCCGGCAGCCCGGCAGATCAGGTCGGCCTCCAGGCGGGCGACATCATCGTCCAGCTGAACCATCAAGCGGTCAACAAACCCGAAGACGTGACGAACGCCGTCCAGAAGATGAAGGTCGGACAAAAGGTCTCGCTGCTCGTCTGGCGCCAGGGCTCGCTGCAGCCCGTCGACGTCACCCTCGGCGACGAAGACCAGTTCGACGTACAGCAAGGATAAATAAGGAGACAACGGTCGAGATAAATCTCGACCGCTCCCAACCAAGACTATCAGGAGCGAACAAAACACCATGGCAAAAGTCGTAGGCATCGACCTCGGCACGACCAACTCGGTCGTCGCATTCATGGAGGGCACGACGCCGACGGTCATCACGAACGCGGAAGGCAGCCGGCTCACGCCGTCGGTCGTCGCGTTCACGAAGAGCGGTGAGCGGCTCGTCGGTCAACTGGCGAAGCGCCAGGCGATCACGAACCCCGACCGCACGATCTCGTCGATCAAGCGCTATATGGGCACCGACCACAAGGTGACGATCGACGGCAAGAACTACACGCCGCAAGAGATCTCGGCGATGGTTCTGCAAAAGCTCGTCAACGATGCGAGCACCTTCCTCGGCGAGAAGGTGACCCAAGCGGTCATCACCGTGCCCGCTTACTTCAACGACGCGCAGCGCCAGGCGACGAAGGACGCCGGCCGCATCGCCGGTCTCGACGTCCTGCGAATCATCAACGAGCCGACGGCCGCCGCACTCGCCTACGGCCTCGACAAGAAGGGCAACGAGACGATCCTCGTCTGGGATCTTGGCGGCGGCACCTTCGACGTGTCGGTCCTCGAGGTCGGCGACGGTGTTTTCGAAGTGAAGTCGACCAACGGCGACACGCATCTCGGCGGCGACGACTACGACAAGCGCATCGTCGACTGGCTCGTCGCGGAATTCAAGAAGGACCAAGGCATCGATCTGGGCGGCGATCGACAAGCGCTTCAGCGCCTGACGGAAGCGGCGGAAAAAGCGAAGATCGAGCTGTCGTCGATGCTGCAGACGTCGATCAACCTGCCGTTCGTCACCGCCGATCAGAACGGACCGAAGCATCTCGACTACACGCTCACGCGCGCGAAGTTCGAGTCGCTGACGGCCGATCTCACGGAGCGCTGCCGCAAGCCCTTCGAGCAAGCGATCGCGGATGCGAAGCTCAAGATCGAGGATATCAACGAAGTCGTCCTCGTCGGCGGCTCGACACGTATGCCGGCGATCGTCGAGCTGGTGAAGTCGCTGACGAAGAAGGATCCGCATCAAGGCGTCAACCCGGATGAAGTCGTCGCGGTCGGCGCTGCGATCCAAGCTGGCGTGCTGTCGGGCGAAGTTCGCGACGTCGTCCTGCTCGACGTGACTCCGCTGTCGATGGGTCTCGAGACGCTCGGCGGTGTCATGACGAAGCTCATCGATCGCAACACGACGATTCCGACGCGCAAGTCGCAGACGTTCACGACGGCCGAAGACGGGCAGACGTCGGTCGACATCCACGTGCTCCAAGGAGAACGCGAGATGGCGTCCGGCAACAAGACGCTCGGCCGCTTCCGGCTCGAGGGCATCCCGCCCGCACCGCGCAACGTGCCGCAGATCGAAGTCACCTTCGACATCGATGCGAACGGCATCACGCACGTGAGCGCCAAGGACCTCGGCACCGGAAAAGAGCAGCGCATCGCGATCACCGCATCGAGCAATCTCAACAAAGACGAAGTCGACCGGATGGTCAAAGAGGCGCAGTCGCACGCGGAAGACGATCGCAAGCAGCGCGAAGCGGTGGACATCCGCAATCGCGCAGACAGCCTCGTCTACACGACGGAGAAGACGCTCAAGGAAGTCGGCGACAAGGTCTCCGGCTCCGAAAAAGTCGACACCGAGAAGGCGCTCGACAACCTGCGCTCGTTGTTGAAGACCGGCTCGCCCGAAGACATCCAGAAGGCGACCGAAACGCTGCAAGAAGCGTCGTACAAGCTCGCACAGGTCGTCTATCAGCAGGCGGGCGCGCCGGGCGACGGTGCGCAGTCGACGAACGGCAGCGCAGGCGAGCCTGCGGGCGCGGGCGCCGCGACGGGCGGCTCCGGTGCGCCGGAAGGCGATGTCATCGACGCCGAGTTCAAGGAGCACTAATCACCGGTGGCCGAGACGAATCCGTACGACGAGTTCGACTCGCTGTCCGGGGCTCCGATGCCGGGCATCGACGACGTGCCGTCGCCGAGCGACGACGGGAAGCGCGACGAAGAGATCGCCGCGCTTCGCAAACAGGCCGACGAACAGCGCGCGCTCTATCTGCGCGCGCTGGCCGATTTCGACAACTACAAGCGCCGGACCGAACGCGACTATCAGACGCGTTCGGACGCCGGACGCCGTGAAGTGATCAAGAAGCTGCTGCCCGCGCTCGACAATCTCCAGCGCGCGATGCAGTTCCGGGCGCGCGGCACGCCGACCGAACAGATCGTAGACGGTCTGTTGGCGACGGTGAAGCAGTTCGAGTCGATCCTCGAAAGCGAGAACGTGCGCGCGATCGAGACGCTCGGGAAACCGTTCGATCCGGCCGTGTCCGAAGCGGTCGGCACCGCAGCCGACGGTTCGGTTCCCGACAACACCGTCTTGGACGAGGCGCGTCGCGGCTATCGCATCGGCGACGACGTGCTGCGCCCGGCACAGGTCATCGTGTCGAAACACAGCTGATATGCAATAAAGAGGATGGAGCGGTCGACCTTCATGGTCGACCGCCGCGGCCTCGCATCTAATGCCAGTGCAGTATAAGGACTACTACAAGATCCTCGGCGTGCCGAAGACGGCGAACGCCAAAGAGATCAAGTCCTCGTATCGCAAGCTCGCACGCGAGTGGCATCCCGACGTCAACCCGACTCGCAAGAAGCAGGCCGAAGAGAAGTTCAAGGATATCTCCGAGGCTTATGAAGTTCTCGGCGACGCGGAAAAACGCAAGACGTATGACACGCTCGGCTCCGATTGGCAGCAGCGTGCGCGAACGGCACCCGGTGCGCAATACGCCCGAGGCAATGGGCCGTCTGCCGGCGGCGTCCATTTCGATTTCGACGATCTCGGCGACTCGGGTTTCTCCGAGTTCTTCCAGACGTTCTTCGGCGGGCTCGGACGATCGGCGCAGACCGGCCGCAGGACGCGCGGCATGCGCGGCTCCGACGTCGAGTCGGAACTGCCGATCGGTCTTCGTGAAGCATACGCCGGCGGCGTCCGATCGATCTCGCTTCAGACGGAAACCGTATGCCCGCGCTGCCACGGCACCGGCACGGTCGACAACAAGCTTTGCCATCAATGCAGAGGCGCCGGAACCATTCCGACGATCAAGACGCTCGACGTCACGATCCCGGCCGGCGTTCGCGACGGGCAGCGCATCCGGCTCGCCGCCCAGGGTGGTCCGGGCGTCGGAGGGGCGCCTAGCGGCGACCTCTACCTCATCATGCGCATCGGAGTCGACTCGACGTTCGAGCGCCGCGGCGACGACCTTCATGTCGAGCAGCCGGTGAGTGTCTATACGCTGGTCCTCGGCGGCGAGGTGACCGTTCCGACGATGACGGGCCGCATCGACGTCAAGGTGCCGACTGGCTCGCAGAACGGGCGCGTCCTGCGCATCCCTGGTAAGGGCATGCCGAAGGCGGGGGACGGTTTTGGCGACCTCTACGTGCGATTGTCGGCACAAGTCCCGACGATGCTGACGGAGCGCGAGCGCGAGCTGTTCCACGAGCTCGCCGAACTCGCGAAAGCGCGCTGATGGAATCAGAAACGCAAGAGCTCTACGCGATCACGGCGGTCGCCGCTCAATTCGACGTCACGCCGGAGACGCTCGTCCGGTACGAGCGGGCCGGCTTGCTGCGGCCGAAGGTCGTCAACGAGGTCCGGTTCTACACGGTCGACGACATCGGCCGCCTCTCGAGCATCCAGCGGCTGACGACCATCTGCGGCGTGAACCTCGCCGGAGTCGACGTCGTCCTTCGGTTGCTCGACGAGATCGAAGACCTCAAGCGCCGCTTGTAGTAGGCCGAGCGAAGCTCGGCTCTTCCTCATCGAATTTTCCTTTGCGAACGGCGTTTCGTCCGAACGGCGCAGGGGAAACATATCGCGAGTTCCGCCAGGGCACTTTTGGGCAATTTCCATCCGTTTCAGTAAGGCACGGAGGGTTTCGACATGAAGTTCAAGGCGACTATCTTAAGCCTCGCCGCGCTCGCGGCGCTGATCGCGTCGACGGGTAGGGCGAACGCCGACGCGACCTCGAGCACGACCAGCGACCAGAATCTTCGGTATACACGGGCATACGTCGATCGGGCATCCGACATGCTCTCGCACGACCAGACCGATTACGGCGGGCACAGGGTCGCTGCGATCAACGATCTCAATACGGTGAAGGCCGACTTGACGTCCGCGCTCCAGTTCGACAAGGACCCGGACGACAGGGCCATTCCGACCGACATCCGCTCGCAGGATACCGACATCGCTTCGTTCGTACGCGGGCAGTTTGCGAGCAACGAGAACCTCGAGCATGCTCGGACGATCGTTGAACGTTCGATCACCATGCTGCAGCAGGACGCGCACGACTACGGCGGTTATCGCGTGAAGGCGATCGCCGCGCTGGGCTCAGCGCGCGATGAGTTGACGGATGCGTTGCAGTACGCAGCTGCCCACGGCAGCGGCGGCCAGATGGGCGGCGGGAGCGACGACAACTTGCGCTTCTCGCGGCTGTACCTCAACCGGGCGGTCACGATGCTCCAGCATGACGCGCACGACTACGCGGGCCATCGCGTCACAGCGATCACGGATATCCAGCGCGCACAGGCTGACCTTGCGTCGGCACTCGAGCACGACACGGATCGCGATCGCGACTCGGTACTCCCGACGCGAGCAGCCCCGGGCGATGAGGATCTCGACACGTTTTTCACGCGCGGGCAGTTCAACAGCGATCAGAACTTGTCGTTCGTGAGCCGCTACGTCGAGCGCGCGATCGACATGCTCCAAAAGGATCAACACGACTACGACGGCTTCCGGGCGAAGGCGGTCGACGATCTCACGGACGCGCGCCAGCAGCTGTCGCTAGCGCTGCAAGTCCACTAAGCGGAGATACGTTTCTACAGCCGTGTAGGGCCGGCGCCTTCCTGACAGGCGCCGGCCTTCGCGTCCCCGAAAATTCACATATGCTAGCACCAGAACGTACGGCCGAACTGCTCGAAGCCGAGCAGATGATCATGGACACCGTCCGCAAGCTCGTCCGCGAGAAGGTCGCGCCGCGCGCCGCGGACATCGACGCGACAGGCGAGTATCCGAAAGATATCCGCGATCTCTTCGCGCAGAACGACCTCTTCGGAGTGCCGTTCCCGGAGGAGTACGGCGGTCTCGGCAGCTTCCTTATATATGTGAAAGTCGTCGAAGAAGTCGCGAAGGCGTGCGCGTCGTCGGCGCTCATCATCGCCGTCCAAGAGCTCGGCGCGCTGCCCATCATGATCGCCGGCAGCGAAGCTCAGAAGAAGAAATATCTGCCGAAGATGGCGACCGGCGAGCTCATGACCTCGTACGCGCTCACCGAGTCGACGTCGGGATCCGACGCCGCGAACATGCGCACGACTGCCGTCCGCGACGGCGATTTCTACGTGCTCAACGGCACGAAGGTCTTCATCACGAACGTCGCGGTCGCCGACGTTTGCATCGTCTTCGCGATGACGGACAAAGAGCTCGGCCCGAAAGGCATCTCCGCGTTCATCTGCCACACCGACGATCCTGGCTTCAAGCTTGGCAAAGTCGAGAACAAGATGGGCATCAAGGGCTCGCCGACCAACGAAGTCGTGCTCGAGAATTGCCGCATCCCGGCCGACCGCCTCCTTGGGAGCGAAGGCGAAGGCTTCAAGATCGCGATGAAGACGCTCGACAAGTCGCGACCCGGTGTCGCGGCGCAGGCTCTCGGCATCGCGCAGGGCGCGCTCGATTTCGCCGCCGCTTACATGAAGGATCGCGTCGCGTTCGGCAAGCCGCTGTCGAAGCAGCAAGGCCTGCAGTGGATGGTCGCCGACATGGATCTCGACGTCCAGTCCGCCCGGCTTCTACTCTACGAAGCCGCGCGCAAGTGCGACGAAGGAGCCGACGACGTCACGTATTGGGGTGCGCTCTGCAAGCTCAAGTGCGGTGATGTCGCGATGAAGGTATCGACTGACGCGGTGCAACTGCTCGGCGGCTACGGCTACATGACCGAGTACCCCGTCGAGCGGATGATGCGCGACGCGAAGATAACGCAGATCTACGAAGGTACACAGCAGATCCAGCGCATCGTCATCGCGCGCCAAATCCTCGGGAAGTAACTCAAGAAGTCCCCAAAAAAGAAATGGAGCGGTCGACCTTTATGGTCGACCGCTGCGGTTTCACCACCATCTTTGAGCGGTTTGATCCTATAGCGCGCCGACCGTGACACCCGCGCCGAGCGCCGAGAAGTACGTCGCTTCCGGATGATGCGCCACGATCGCGACCGTCGATTGCTCGGGTACGAGCGCGAAGCCCTCGGTCATCTCAAGACCGATCTTCTCGCACGGCATGAAGCCGAAGAATATCGCATGATCTTCGACATCCGGACAAGCCGGATAACCCCACGAATAACGGCGGCCTTGCCCCGGCACGAGACCGAGCTCGCGCCGGATGCGGCGATGAACCAATTCCGCGAGACCTTCGGCCGCTTCGACGCCTATGCCGTGGACGTATAGCGCTTCGGCGTATTCGCCGCGCTCTTGCAGAGCGGCATATTTCTCGGACGCAAGCGACCCGACCGTCACCGCCTGAAACGCGACGACGTCGCGGCGTTCGGCATCGACCGACGCGAAGTAGTCTGCGATGCAGAGATACGGCTCATCAGGCTGCCGCGGAAACGCGAATCGCGCGAGCTCGACGTTCGGGTCGTTCGGCCGGAAGACGACGAGTTCGTCGCCATCGGACGCCGCCGGGAAGTAGCCGTAGATCGCGCGCGGCGCGAGCCAGCCGGTCTCGATCGCTTCCGCGCGCATGCGGTCGAGGCGAGGACGGAACTCGTCGCGCAACAAGCGGCGCCATTCATCGCCTTTCGCGCTCTTGGCACCCCACTGCAGCCGGTAGAGCGAGCGCAGATCCATCGTCCGGAAGACGTCGCTAAGGCGCACGTCACGCATCTCGCGCGCGCCCCAGAACGGCGGTTTCGGAATCGGCACGTCACGGCGGATGCCCGAGCGCCGCGCGACCCCGTTGCCGGCGCGTGAAGCAGAACGCGCGGTCCGTCGCGCAACCGCATCGCGTGCGTCCGCCTCGGTCTGCGCGCGGAGGCGGTCGCGCTCGTCCGGCTCCCGCAAGCGGTCCATGATCGCGAGCCCTTCGAAGGCGTCCTTCGCATAGAAGACGCCCGGATCGTAGTACGTGTCACCCTCGACGAAACCGATGCGCGACACGTACGCACGATTGATCGCCGCACCGCCGCAGATGACCGGATAGCGCAACCCGCCGCGATGCAGTTCCTGGACGCAGAGCGGCATCTGCTTCGACGTCGAGACGAGCAGCGCCGACAGCCCGATCGCATCGGCGTTCACTTCGTTCGCCTTCTCGATGATCGCGTGGAGCGGCACTTGCTTGCCGAGATCGTGGACGGTATACCCGTTGTTCGAGAGGATCGTGTGGACGAGATTCTTCCCGATGTCGTGCACATCGCCGAAGACGGTCGCGAGCACGACGACGCCTTTCGTACGCGCGTCGTCCTTTTCGAGGAATCGCTCGAGATAGGCGACGGCCTTTTTCATCACTTCGGCGGATTGCAGCACGAACGGCAAGATGAGCTCGCCGGCGCCGAACTTGTCGCCGACGTCCTTCATCGCTCCGAGTAGGCACCCGTTGAGCAGTTCAACCGGCGTCTGCGTCTTCAGCGCCTCATCGAGCAGGGCTTCGATCCCCTCTTTGCGGCGGTGGAGGATCCGATGATGGATGCGCTCGTTGACGGGCAGCATGGAATCGTCTTCTTCAACCGCCGCTTCTCCGTTGCTCGACCCTGCACGGACGCCCTCGTAACGTGCGATGACCCGGGCGAGCGCATCGGGCGTACGGTTGAAGATGAGATCTTCGGCGAGCGCGCGCTCGTCCGGCAAGATGAGCGCATACGGCGTGATGTCTTTCGGGTTGACGATCGCGAGATCGAGGCCGGCCTCGACGCAGTGATAAAGGAAGACGCTGTTGACGACCGCCCGCGCCGCGGCGTTCAGGCCGAACGAGATATTGCTGACGCCGAGCACCGTGAGCACGCCGGGCAGCGCCGCCTTGACCGCGCGGATCCCTTCTATAGTATTGACCCCGGCCTCGACGAACTCGGCCTCTCCGGTCGCCAGCGTAAAGGTCAACACATCGAAGATGAGCCGGCCGCGCGGCAGTCCATATTCGCCGCAACAGATCGCCTCGATCTGACGGGCGACCTTGACCTTCGCTTCGACGGTCTTCGCCATGCCGATCGACTGCTCGATCGTCAGCGCGATCACGGCGGCGCCGTGTTCGAGGGCGAGCGGCAGCACGTCGTCGATCCGCTTGCGGCCGCTTTCGAGATTCACCGAGTTGACGACCGCGCGGCCGGGATTCGTCTCGAGCGCGCGTTTTATGACTTTCGCTTCCGTGCTGTCGATGATGAGCGGCGCTTCGACCGAAAGCTCAAGGCGCTTGACGAGTGCCGCCATTGCGTCGTCCTCGCCTTCGCGCTCGGTGAGCGCGGTGCAAAGGTCGAGACAATGCGCCCCGCCTGCGACCTGATCGCGCGCGACAGCGACGAGACCGTCGAAGTCATCTTCGAGCAGCAGCCGTTTCACCTTGCGGCTGCCTTGCGTGTTGAGCCGCTCCCCGACGATCATCGGCCGAGGTTCTTGCGCGAGGGTCAACGCCGTCATCGCGCTCGCCACTTCCTCGTCGCGGCCGGCGTGACGGCGCGGAGTTCGCGGTTTCAAGCGCGCGACTGCTTCCACGAGCAGCCTGATGTGCTCGGGTCCGGTGCCGCAACAACCGCCGACGACGTTGACGCCGAAATCCTCGACGAACGATCGCAGCTGGTCGCGCATCGGTTCGGGTCCGAGCGGGAAGACTGCGCGGCCGCCTTCGTTCCTGGGAATGCCTGCGTTCGGGATGCACGACACGAACTTCGACGAGTGCTCGCACAAGTACCGGATCGCATCGCGCATGTAGTCCGGGCCGGTGCTGCAGTTGAGCCCGACGACATCGCACGGCAGCGCTTCGAGGATCGCGCATACGGCGGCGATGTCGGTGCCGAGCAGCATGCGGCCTTGGGTATCGAGCGAAACCGATGCGATGACCGCAGCGCGCGGCCGACCGGTGCGGGTGGCATGGTCCGAAGCGGCCGCAGCGCACGCGTTGACCGCGGCTCGCGTCTCCAAGATATCTTGCTGCGTCTCGATGATAAGTCCGTCGACGCCGCCTTCGAGCAAAGCTTCCGCCTGTTCGCGGTAGACGTCGAACAATTCGCGATAACTGATATTCGAAAGCGTGGGATCGTCTGCAGAAGGTAACATGCCCGTGGGGCCGAGCGATCCGATGACGAAACGAGGCCCGAGCTTCGCTCGGGATACCACATCGTCTGCCGATACCACATCGTCTGCCGCGAGGAACTCGTCGATCGCTTGACGGGCGAGACGTGCGGCTGCGACGTTGTGTTCGCGGACCCGATCGCCGAGGCCGAACTCCGCGAGCTTGAGC
The DNA here is from genome assembly GCA_035631255.1 of Candidatus Eremiobacteraceae bacterium. Taxonomy (GTDB): domain Bacteria; phylum Vulcanimicrobiota; class Vulcanimicrobiia; order Eremiobacterales; family Eremiobacteraceae; genus JANWLL01. The sequence continues at coordinate 13,044 of DASQJC010000342.1, forward strand.
CTCGAGGCCTGGAACGTGTTCGTCTCGAGCGCGTCCGCGCCGACTTCCAGGAATGAACGATGCAGCGCGAGGATCGCGTCGGGCCTGGTCAGCGATAGGTGATCGATGCACCCTTCTTTGCCGTCGTAGTCGGCGGCGGTGAGGCCGAGCGCCGACAGCGTCGCGCCCATCGAGCCATCGAAGACGAGCACGCGCTCCGCGAGCGCCGCTAGGAATGGGTTACGAGAGCTCATCGTGCTGCGTCGATCGCCTCGAGCGACGCCGGGTTCTCAAGGGCAGAAAGATCGCCGAGTTCCGAGCGTTGCAGATAGCGCGCCCTCGCGACGCGCCGCATCATCTTCGCGTTGCGCGTGCGCGGCAAGTCGTCGACAAATCGGATCGCCTTCGGTGCGAGCGCTTTGCCGAGCGAATCGGCGACCGTGCGCCCGAGCTCTTTTCGCAGTTCTTCGCTCTCCTTCTCACCGGGCCGGAGTATGACGAGACACACGACCGACTCGCCCTTCACGTCGTCGGGTACGGCGATCGCTGCCGCTTCCTTGACCGAAGGATGAGCGACGAGCGCGCTCTCGTACTCCGCCGGTCCGACGCGCTTCCCGGCGACGTTGATCGTGTCGTCCGAGCGGCCGTGGATATACCAAAAAGCGTCGGCGTCGACGCTCGCCCAATCACCATGCACCCAGACGTCGGGGAAGCGCGACCAGTACGTCGATAGATAACGCTCGTCGTCGTGCCAAAATCCCTGCGTCATCCCGGGCCAAGACTGGCGCATGACGAGCTCGCCCACCTCACCTCGGACCGAACGGCCCTCGGCGTCGACGACGTCTGCATCCATGCCGGGTACGGGTCCATGGAACGCGCACGCCGCGAGCGGCCGGATCGGAAAACAGCCGAGGATGCCGCCGCTCACCTCGGTGCCGCCGGAATAGTTGATGATCGGACATCGATCGCGGCCGACATGCTTCGAGAACCACTTGTACGGCTCAGGATTCCACGCTTCGCCGCTCGAGCCGAGGATCCGCAGAGACGACAGATCGTGACGCGCCGGCTGATCGTCACCGTGCACCATGAGGCTCCGGATCGCGGTCGGTGCGATGCCGAGATGCGTGGCGCGATGACGCGCGACGACTTCCCACAGCCGATCCGGCGCCGGGTAATCGGGTGTGCCCTCGTAGAGGACGATCGTCGCGCCAAGCCCGAGCGCGCCGAGGACGAGAAACGGCCCCATCATCCAGCCCATGTCGGTGAACCAGAGCATTCTGTCGCCCGGCTTCACGTCGAAACAAAGGAATTGATCGACCTGCACCTTCACTGGAAAGCCCGCGTGCCCGTGCACTGCGCCCTTCGGTTTGCCGGTCGATCCGGATGTGTAGAGCAAGAGGTATGGATCGTTCGCCGCGGTGCGAACGGCGCCGAGATCGGTCGATTGGTCGCGGAGCGCATCCTTCCAATCGATGTCGCGACCCTCAGTCCACGGCACATCGGCGTTCGTCCGGCGGACGACGATGACGTTGCGAACGCTCGGCGCGTCCCGAAGCGCTGCATCGGCGTTCGACTTCATGTCGACGATCTTGCCGCGCCGCGGAACTCCGTCCGCGGTGATGAGCACCTTCGCGCCCGAATCGGCGAGGCGTGTCGCAAGCGCCGGCGCACCGTACCCGGAAAACGCAGGTACGGCGATCGCGCCGATGCGGCCGATCGCGAGCAGCGCTACAGCGGTCTCAGGCAGCAGCGGCATGTAGATGCCAACCGCGTCGCCGGACTCGACTCCGAGCGATCGCAAAGCGCCCGCCAATCGGCACACGTCGGCGAGCAGCTGGGCGAAAGTGAAGGATCGGACCGCGCCGTCTTCGCCTTCCCAGACAAGTGCTTCGCTGTCACCACGCCCTGCCGCGACATACTTATCCAGACAATTGTGCGACGCGTTATAGCGACCGCCCGAGAACCATCGTGCGAACGGCACGCCGCGCGAGAGATCGAGGACATCTTGGTACGGCTCGAACCAACTCAGCCCGATGAACCGCAACAGCCGGTCGTAAAAGCCCGCGATGTCGCCGCGCGCGAAATCCCACAGCTCATCGAGCGAGCCGATCGACTCGGACCGCATGAAGGCTGTGATGTTCGCTTTTTCGATCTGTTCGGCCGTGGGCGACCAAACGGGTTGCGCCATGGGTATTGGTTTAACGGCGAGGGCAGTCGACCTTTGCCGGTCGAGATAAATCTCGACCGCTCCTCAAGACGCAAAGATCAGACGGGTTCGAGGGTCTTGTTCTTGATGAGGCGCACCTCGGTCCCGGCGATGGTCGTATCGATCTTCACGTCGTCCATCGTCGCGCGCATGAGCGCGATCCCTCGGCCGCGATCCACCCGCGAACCTTCACGCCAACGACCGGCGTCGCGGATCACTACCGATACGCGACCGTCCTCGGCATCGAGCGAGAGCGAAAAATCGCGCGGCTCTCCGTCGGCATACGCATGCTCGACGGCGTTCGTCACCGCTTCGCCGGCGGCCAATAGTATGTCGCTCGCCCGGCTCTCGTCGATGCCGTGGTCCGAAAGGAACTTGCGGATCAAGACGCGCGCCGTTCGGCAGCTTTGCGGCACGGCGCTCAGATCGACTCTGACCTGATCTTGCAGGTCGCATCGGATCACGAGCACGATCGCGTCGTCGCGCGGCACGGAACCGCCGAAGATCGTGTTTTGGATGAAGTTCGCCGGATCGTGCCCGCGCGCGATGATCGTCTGTTGCAAAGCCTCCCGAAGCCGCCTCTCGCCTTCGAGCACGTCGCGACCGTATTCGATCATCCCGTCCGAATAGAGCATCAGCGAATCGCCGAGCTCGAGATCGACGCGATCGAGCGTGAAGTTCGTCTCGTATCCGATGCCGAGAGCCGGTCCGGAGCAATCGAGGGATCTCACGCTCCCGTCTGCACGCGCGATCATCGGCGGCGGATGCCCGGCGATAGAAAACTCGAAGCGACGGAAGCGCGCGTGCATGACGCCGTAGATCGCCGTGACGAGCGGCGTCTTCGCTTCCATCTGCAGCATGCGATCGACACGGGCGAGAACCGCGGCCGGCGACGGCTCGGCGAGCGCCGCCACTCTGATCGCGTGACGCGTGACGTTCATGATCGACGTCGCGTCGATGCCGTGTCCGGCGACATCGCCGACGGAGATGCCGAACCGCTCGTTAGACAGCGGGAAGACGTCGTACCAGTCGCCGCCGATGTCTTCGTCGTGGTTCGCGGAAGCGTATGCTGCAGACACGGACATACCGTGGATCTCTTCGGGGACGTGCGGGAGCAGCGCGCGCTGGAGCATGTGCGAGATGCGGTATTCGCGCGCGTACTGCCGAGAGTTCGCCAGCGACAGTTCGATGCGGCTCGCGATCTGATGGATGAGGTCGGTATCGGTCGAATCCACTTCAGAATTCGTGAAGATGAGCGTCAGGATCGCCGACGGTTTTTCCCCGAGGAATATCGGCACGGAAACAGATGAATGAGCGCCTGCGGAGAGCAGCGCTAGCAGGTTGTCTGGCGGTAATATCGATTCGGACACCGCCGCCGCGACGTCCGTGATCACTTCCTGACGACGGCTCACGAATACGGCCGGCGTTCCGTCATCGGAGACCGTCGAGGGCGCTCGGTCCGCGAAATGTTTTCGCAACGAAGCGAGGATATCGGCGTCATTGCCGGTCGACGAGGCCAGACGCACTTCTTTTGTCGTGCGCGCGACGTGCAGCAGGCAATAGTCGCATACGTCCGGCACGAGCAGCTTCGTCGCGTTGCGCAACAGCGATTCTTCATCAAGCGAACTTCCGAGCTCGCGCGCGACTCGAGACATGAGACCGATCCGGCGCCGCGCGCCGAGAACCCGCTTGTGGTGACCGCTGAGCGCGCGACGGAGTCGCCCGATCGCTATCGCCGGCGCGAGATGCCTGGCGATGGAGCCGATCGCGGCGTCGACCTCTCGACCCTTCGGTCTGATGGCGGGCCATCCGAGGATGAATAAGCCGCCGCTCTCATGACCCGGTACTAGCGGTAGAGCGAGCGCGTCGACGACGCCGGCTTCCGTCGGAAAGACTGAAAGCGCCCGGCCGTTGTCTGCCAGCACCGAGATAGGATGATCGAGGTCGCGCACGACGACCTGTCGCTTTCCATCCGTCCGGTATGCCACGGCGATCGTCGGCTTTCCATCCTGCAAGGTTGAGACCGCGAGCGCAGATGTGCCGAGCACGACGAATGCGACGGCTTCGTGCCGCATGAGCAGGTCTTCGATGCGCCCTCCGCGTGCCGTGCGCTGAACGCCGAGCGCGCCGAGTTCGAAGGTCGTGCGCCGCGCGCGGACGCCGCAGTAGATTCGCAGCTCGTCGGCGATGGCGGCGAAGCGATCCGCGCACGAGCGCAGGTGCGCCGCGCAGTCGGCCGTCGAGGATGCGCCGTACGCGGCGACGACCCCGATGCACGAACCGTCATGGACGATGGGAGCGGCGGCGAGCGGCGCTCCAGCGGTGCTCCCATTTTCGGGTCGTATCGGCTGACCGGTGACGTCGAAATACTTGCCGGCGGTGATGTAGCGTTCGACCGAATCGGCGGACGACGACGATTCCACGCAGATCGGAAGGAGGTTGCCGCTCGTCTCGACGCGCCAGTAAAGGACCACTGCAGCCACGCCGCACGCCTGCCGCGTCTGTGTCAGCAGGCGCTCGATGGTGCAACGCGGTTCCGTCCTTGTCGCGTCCAACGTGGCCCCCTTAACCGGTCGGCAGGCTGTAGATCACCAAAAGTCCGCGGCCGGCCTCCCGGCGCACGGCGGCGGCCCGGAGCTTAGTCTTGGCGGCGAGGTCGAACAAGTTGACGTCGAGCGCGATCGGTGACTCGCGGTCGAGACGCCGCGCGATGTCGGCGAGGCTGACCTTCTTGCCGTCGATCGACAAAGACGCTTTGCCCTTCTCGATGCGGTCGGCGAAATCGCGATACGTCTGATTGCTGAACGTCGACTCGCCCGCCGCATCGAAGTAGCACACGGCGTCGGGCATGGCGTCGAGCACGCCGGCGAGCTCTTCACGCCGCGCCTCGCTGACCTGAC
>DASQJC010000343.1:0-3865 GCA_035631255.1 Candidatus Eremiobacteraceae bacterium
CAAAGACCGGCAACGAAAAGTGGGTGCAGACCCTCAACAACGGCGACGGATTCTTTCTGCCGCCGATCGTCATCACGAATACGCTATCCGGCGACCTCGTGCTGTGTGCGACCGAAAGCGCGGCTATCAATATCTACGACGCGCAGTCGGGTCAGCTTTTGCAGTCGCTGAGCCTCGGCGCGACCGCGGAAGGCGGGCTCGCGTTCTCAGAAGGGCTTCTCGTCGTGCCTGCCGGGAACAACGTCCTCGGCATCATCTAGCCCGCGATAACAACTAGCGAAGCAAACGATATAGCCGTCGCCTAGCGCGACGGCTCCTTTTCTATCGACAATGAATTATTTGTCGGCGAGGACGAGTTTCCAAAGCACGATAGACCACGACTCTTGACCGATGGCCCAAATCGGTCCGCCATCTCTTTGCGCAAACGACGCCGGCTCCGGATTGTCGCCGGGAATCCAATAGCGTTTGAGACTGCCATCGAGCGCAACGCGGTAGAACCAGTGATACCCGGCGCTCCAGAGCGCTCCGTCGCTTCCAAGAATCTCATGAGCCAATGGTTCGCTTGTTTCGTAGCGCGGCGATATCGAAACAGACGCAGTCGAACCATCCGGGTGCAACGTCACGAGTGCCATGGTCGGGTCCAGATTCATCCCGATGATATATCGCGGATCGCCATCGGGGCCCACGACTAAGGACAAAACCGGTCCCGGCACAGCCACGCGCGAGATCGAACCATTCTTGTCCACCCGGACAATGGGCCACTGGGATTCCGAAATCCAAACCGATCCGTCGCCTGCAAGTACTATCGATTGACTCCCCCACGGCAGCTGCGGCGGGCTGTCGCCGTCATAAGGCAGCTCGATAACCTTGAGGTCGCCATTTTGGCGCATCCTTGCTACGTAATGCGAGTTCGTCCCAGCGATCCAGACGCTGCCGTTCGTGTCGAAGCCGAGAGCGTTCAGATCGCCCAACAATGGTGAGCCAGGGAACTCGGAGATCGTACCGTCCGCTTGGATGCGGCCGACCTTGTCAAGGCCGGCTTCCACGAACCACATCGCGCCGTCCGGACCAAGTCGAATGTCTGCCGGCCCGGCGGCTTTCTCTAGTGAAATACCAGGTCGGCGAACCCGAAGGCGTCACTCGTCCGATTCCGCCCGCCGCCGTATACCAGGCGTCGCCGTTCGGCGCTACGGCGATGCTAAGTTCGCCAAATTCAACATTTCGATTGGGGATGGGTCCGCTTCCATCCAGCGTGTGGTTCGGAATCTCGAACGACGCGACCACTTTAGCGGTCGCGATCGATCGGGTTTGTGTCGAAGGCGACGCGGCGGGCGTCGGGGCGATCGCGGCCGCGATCCAAACTGCAAGGATCATCTGGATAAAGGCAGGCCGGTCAATCTTGCAAAGCGGGAGACGGGCCTCGAACCCGCGACCCTCAGCTTGGGAAGCTGATGCTCTACCAACTGAGCTACTCCCGCGAGGCTGTCGCTATTGGCCTACCGCGCGATAGAATCCCGTCGCACGGCGCCCTCGACGCAAGGCGCCGCGAGAGCTTGCGCGAACGGACGAGCGTCAGCGGCGCACGACGTGCGTCGCCATGGGAGGGGAGATGCAATGAAGTTATTCATAGCGGCGTTAGCGGCCGTTACGGTCAGCTGCATCGGAAGTTCGGTTAGCGCGAAGAGCGACTCGCTTAGCATCAAGCTCGTCGCGCAGAACGGATCGAAGCAGACCGGTTGGGCGCTGCTTACCGCGATGGGATCGAAGACCAAGGTCGTTCTCAGCGTATCGCATACGAAGGGATCGGAGCCGGCGCATATCCATCCGGGAACGTGCGCGAATCTCAATCCGGTGCCGAAAATCCCGCTGTCGGACGTCGTCAACGGCAAATCGACGACGGTGATCGACGCGACACTCGCGTCGCTCGAGACCGGTCACTTCGCGATCAACGTCCACGCCGGGCCTGGGCCGCTCATCAAGAAGTACGTGAGCTGCGGCAACATCCCGGCGAGCGGCGGCTCGTCGATGTAGTCGACGCGAGGGTCGTAGACTCTCGAAAACCGCGGCGGTCGACCATGAAGGTCGACCGCTCCATTTTCTAGGGAATTGCGCCTTGCGGTTAGGTGCCTTTTTGGGCGCCGAAGTAGTGCACGAACTTGACGATGAACGCCGGGAGCGTGTTGAGCTGATTCGGATCGCCGTAGACGAGATACAGCTCGTTCTGTCCGACGTGGTGATAGTACGCGAGCGATAAGTTCGACGCATCCGAGAAGCAGCCAGGTGAGACGAAGTTCGGCGAACAGGCCCCGGCCGGTTGGCGCAACCCAGGCGGCGGCGTGACGAACGGACTCGTGCCGATGATCCGGCGCACGCCGATCGCGAGCGACGATTGCGAGTCGATCGGATATGCGATGCTCGCGCGCTCGAGCCACTGCACCTCTTTGGCCCCACCAAGGTCGAGCGTCTGGTTGGTGTTGTCACCCTCGAGCGTCAGTGTGACGCGCGGACCGGCACGCAATGTCGCCACGCGCGTCGTCGTCCGTAGGTAACCCGGTCCGAAGCGCCCGATGTTGTATGTCACCGTCGTCGGCGCCGACGTATTCGCTCCATAGCTGAGCGCAGCGCCGTTCTGGTTGATCGTCGAGCCGTAGCTCCCGATGAGGAAGTACTGGTAGCCGCTCGTCGCCTGGAATTGGAATTGCGACTTCGTGTTGACGGTAAGCGCGGCGAACGCATCGGCGAGTCCGAGTTTGCCGGAGCTGTTGTCGTAGTGCTGGATGTCTTGCGAGAGCGTATAGTTGAGGATCGGCGCGGTCGGCGCGAAGTCCCACGTCTTCGTGACGTAAAGCGATGGGCCGCGCAAGTCATTCGCGGTGACGAATGTGTCGAACGGCGCGAACTGCGAGCCGATCTCGTGATACGCCGGATAGAAGCCTTCCTTTTGCGTGTAGAGATTAAACCCGAGCTCTCGCATGTACGCCTGACCCGGATCGGTCACGAACGTACCCGTCTCTTGCGCGTCGGTGAGGTACCAGCTCGAGTTGCGGCGGTTGCCTTCGATGATCTGATACATATTCGTGCTGTCGAAGACGCCGGGCAGGAGCGTGCTGAAGTGCATGACGTGCCCCTGCCAGTACCGGTCGGGCGTCGTCCACGTGAGGCTTTCCGCGTTGTCCGAGCGGCCGAAGTGGCCGAGCGCGTCGAATGCGGAGAACGATGCGAGCCCTTGGACGCCTTCCACAGCATAGCCGTCGGTCGGCGTCGGGATCGCGGGCGTGTAGAGATATGGATAGTCCGGACAGTCGTTGCAGTTGAAGTTCTGGAACTGGTTCGAACCCTGCGTGAAGAACGGTCGGACTTCGCTGAACTGGCGGGCGAATGCGGTCGGCGAGATCGACTGCTGGTCGCGGTCGACGTTCGAATAGTCCGGATGAAGCGTGCTGAAGAACGACGTGGTGTTCGTGATCGGCAGCGATATGTCGGCGCCCATGTGCGAGGTATCACCGCCGGCAGAACTCGAGCCGACTTGGCCGAGCGCGTAGACGCCGACACGCGGCGACGGCCGCAAGCTCGCCCGAACGGGCGACATGCCGGTCAGGTATCCGACGAACTGCGAATTGTCGACGCCGTTCTGCGACGGGTCGTGGGCCCATTCGAAATCTTGATTCGTCACTTTGACCGCGCGTTCGAACTGCAGCCGCCACGTCGTGCGGCCGTCGCCGCGCATGACCTTGAGCGGGATGCGCATCGTGATGATATAGCCGGTCGGCGTCGGCTTGCCCACTGAGGTCCACGATGGCGCGAACGCCGAGTTCTCCGACGAGAACTCGTTGTGCGTGCCGATCGGCGTCGCGACGAAGAAATA
>DASQJC010000344.1:0-10679 GCA_035631255.1 Candidatus Eremiobacteraceae bacterium
CGGCATATACGCCGGTTCGTTGCGCTTGCCGCGATGCGGCGACGGCGTCATGTACGGACAATCGGTCTCGAGCACGAGGCGCTCGAGCGGCAAGCGAGCCGCAGCGTCGTGCAGCGCCTCCGCTTTCTTGAACGTCACGGCGCCGCCTATGCCGAGGTAGACATCGAACTCATCGACGAGCGCTTTCCCGAAATCGTATGGGCCGGTGAAGCAGTGGACGACCGCACGGCGATCGCGTGCGTAGTGCCGGCGAAGCTGGTCGATGAGATCGTCTTCGGATTCGCGGCAGTGGATGATGACCGGCAACGATGTTTCGGCCGCGAGCTCGAGCTGCCGCGCGAAGACGTCGCGTTGGACGTCGCGCGGCGAAAAGTCGTAGTGATAGTCGAGCCCGCATTCGCCGACGGCGACGACCGCCGCGCTGCGCACGAGCTCGACGAGCCAGCGCATGTCGCCCGCACTCGAGGCGAGGTGCGGGTGAACTCCCACGGCCGGTCGCACGGCACGGTGGTTCGCCGCGAGGGATAACGTCGCGCGGCTCGTCGCTTCATCTTGGCCGGCAGATACGATCGTCTCGACGCCCGCGGCTGTCGCTCGCGCGAGAACGGCATCGAGGTCGGCTGCATATTCCGCGCCGTCGAGATGCGCGTGCGTGTCGACGAGCACGGGAGCGCTCAACGGCGCTCGCTTCCCGCGAACCGCGCCTGCCACGCGGCGGCGTCTTCCGGCAGAACCTTCTTGAAGAGCACGCCTGGATCGTCGACAGGCGAGCCGAACGCGGCGACGCGCAATTCGGAAGCAAGATCGTCGGGCAGCCAGCGGCTCGCTGCGGCGTCGATCCTCAATGCGCGCAGGGTGCGCGCGCCCGTGTCCGGGATGAACGGCAGCGCCGCCGTCGCGAAGATGCGGATGAGGTTGACCGACACCGCGAGGACGTGACCCGCCGCGGATCGATCGGTCTTGATCGATTTCCACGGCGCTGTCCTATCGAGGTAGACGTTCCCGAGCGCCCACATCGCTTTGAGCGATTGCACGGCTTTTCGGAATTGCAGTCCGCCGAGTGACGAAGTCAGTGCGGCGCCATGCTCGCGCAGTCCGTCGAGCAGGTCGCGTTCTTCAGGCGTCGCTTTGCCGTACGGCGGCACCTTCGACTCGAAATTCATCGCGATGAGCTTGACGACGCGATTGACGAAGTTGCCGAACGTGTCAGCCAGATCTTTGTTGACGGTGTCGGCGAATATCTCCCAGGTGAAGGTAGCATCCGCGCCTTCGGGCGCGTTCGCCATCAGCTGATAACGCCAGTAGTCGGCAGGCAGCAGCTCGAGCGCATCCGCCATGAAGACGCCGCGCCTGCTGCTCGTCGAGAACTTGCCGCCGTAGTAGTTGAGCCAGTTGAAGCCCTTGACGTAATCGACGAGCTTCCACGGCTCGCCCGATCCCATGATCGTGGCCGGGAACGTCACGGTATGGAACGGGATGTTGTCCTTCGCCATGAACTGGACGTAGCGGACGTCTTTCGGTTCGTACCACCACGACTTCCAATCGCACTTCGCCGGCTGCGCATCGGATAGTTCTTTCGTCGATCCGATGTATTCGATCGGCGCGTCGAACCAGACGTAAAACACCTTGTTCTCGAAGCCTGGCCGGTCGACCGGAATGCCCCACTTGAGATCGCGCGTGATCGATCGGTCCTTGATGCCTTCATCGAGCCACTTGAGCGCGATCGAGCGGACAAGGACCGGCCAGTCTTCGTGCTGTTCGATCCACGACCGCAGCCGATCGGTCATGAGCGATTGGCGCAAGAACAAATGCTTCGTCTCGCGCATCTCGAGCTCGGTCGAGCCGGACACGGACGAACGCGGATCGATGAGCTCGCCCGGTTCGAGCAGATTCGTGCAGTTCTCGCATTGATCGCCGCGCGCGGCCGTGTAGCCGCAATGCGGGCACGTTCCGACGACGTAGCGGTCGGGCAAGAAGCGGTTCTCGGCTACTGAGAACATCTGCTGGGTCGTGCGTTCTTCGATGAGACCGTTACGCTCGAGCATCGCCGCGAAATGTTTCGTCAGCTCGTGATTTTGCGGCGACGAGCTGCGGCCGAAATAATCGAACGAAAGGAAGAACCCTTCGCACAAACCCTTGAGGACCGCGTGCTGTTTGCGGCAGTACTCCGAGACCTCGAGTCCCGCGTTGAGCGCAGCGAGTTCAGCCGGCGTGCCGTGCTCGTCCGTCGCGCAGATGTAGAGCACGTCTTCGCCGCGCAGGCGTAGGAAGCGTGCGTAGACGTCGGCGGGCAGCATCGAGCCGACCAAGTTGCCGAGGTGTTTGGCGTCGCTGATGTACGGCAGTGCGCTCGTGACGAGATAGCGGGGCATTCGCCGTCAATTGGTCTCGCGAGCGTCCAATGCCTTGCCCGCGACGCGATGCGCGTGCGTATAGAGCCGCTTGCGGTTCGATCCCGTCGCCGCGGCGATCGCGTCAGCCGCGAGTCGCGGACGCACGCCGCCTTCGACGAGCATCTCGACGGCCGCCGCCGCGCGTTCGTCGACCTCTGCATCAGCCTTTGATTCGCGCGCGCCGTCGAGCACGACGACGAATTCACCGCGCGGTTCATCGGCCAGCGAGCGTAGGGCGGTTGCTGCGTCGCCCTCGATGTGCTCCTCGAAGCGCTTTGTGTATTCGCGAAGCACGAAGACGCGTCGACCGGGCAGCTCGTTTGCGATGTCGGTAAGCAAGGCACGCACGCGCGTCGGCGCCTCGTACCAGATCACGGCCGAAGTCCCGTTCGCGAAGGAAGCGACGTGCGAGCGGCGAGCGCCGGGCGACCGCGGCGGAAAACCCTCGAAGCAAAAACGTGCGACATCGAACCCGGAGAGAACCGCAGCACCTAGGCATGCGCTTGGACCAGGCAGTACCTCGACCGCTGCACCGGCTTCGCGCGCGATACGGACGAGCTCGACGCCCGGATCGGAGATGCCGGGCATACCCGCATCGGTGACAACGGCGATCGTCTTGCCGTCTTTGAGGATCTGCCCCGCCTCCTTGAGCCGTCGCCCTTCTTGACGTTCGTGGAATGAACGGATCGGTTTGTCGATCTCGTAGCGGCGCAACAGCGTTTCCGACACCCGCGTGTCTTCTGCGAAGATGAAATCGCACTCGCGCAGGCAGCGGAGCACGCGCAGCGTCACGTCTTCGAGGTTGCCGAGCGGCGTCGGGCACAAGACGAGGCGTCCGGTCATGCTCGCAGATTGTCCACAGGTCCGGCGTTCCCCCCGGAAGAACCGCGCCGCTATGGAACCGCTCGATCTTTCAAAAGCTCCGCCGCGACCGCCGCATCTCGAGCTCGACGGGCTCGTCATGATGCCGCGGACAATAGACAAGCTGCGCGCGACACTGCCGGGTGGTGTCGTAGGCGGCTATCGGATGCGGGGCACGAGCCTGCGCCTTTTGGAAGCGCTCGGCGTCGAGGAAGATGCGATCCGCGAAGCCGTCGCGCAGGCGAATACCGACGATGATGTCGCCGCATGGCTGCGCGCCCGCGTCGACACGTCGAAATATCCTAAGCTCAACCGCGGTATGCTCGATCGCAGCACGGATGACGTCGACAAAGAGGTGTTCTACGAGACGTATCCTTGGATGCGCGATCGCGGCTACATGAAGCTCTTCGACGTCATGGTTGAAGACGACCGGATGACGTTCGCCGGCTCGTAACCGGCGGCTTCGAGCGGGACTGACGGCCCGCAGGCGCGGATTCTCCGTTCGTGACGCTCGAGCTCATCAACACGATCGCTTCGGTCACGACGACCGTCATCATCGCGGCGACGGCGATCGCCGCGCTCGTCCAGTTGCGCCATCTGCGCGGCGCGAACCAGATCAACGGTCAACTCGCGCTGCGCCAGGTGCTGCTCGATCGCGCCTTCCTCGACGCGGTCGGCCGAGCGCGGCAAGAAGTGCCGAAGCTCATGAAAGAGCCGGCCTTCCGCAAGTACGTCGCGGATTATCACCTCGGCCTGGCCGAGGACAACGAGCGTTACGACTCGTTGTACGAAGAGATCCTGATCGTCGGCCGCAATCTCGAGAACATCGGCAACATGGTGCGCAACGGTCTCACCGACGGGCGCATCTTCATCGAGCAGTGGTCGCCGCTCGTGATCACGTCGTGGAACGCGATCGAGCCGCTCTTGCGCATCCGCCGTGCCGCAGAGCACGCCGATTACGCGTGGGAGGACTTCGAATACCTCACTGTGCTCGCACGCCGCTGGGTCGCCGGAACCCGCACCATCTATCCCCGGAATGTCGCGCGCATACTGCCGCCTTATGCGGAGCTCGAGCGCGAATCGCTTGACTCGTGACCTAGAACTTTATTGCGTCGTGAACGATCCCGAACTGCTTATGGGAAAGGTCCCTGGGCAAAAACCTCCGGTCACCGTATACGTTCCTTTGAACGACACGCTGTAGTTCGTGCCGGACGATAGAGTCGGCACCACAAATCCGACGAGTTTCGTACCCGGCGCGGGCGATGCGTGCGGCGTGGGCAGTGGCGACGGCGCGGACCCGGGAGGGCCCGACATGACGGCGGGACCCGATGGTGGAGTCAGGACCAGCCTCGCCCCGTTGAGGACGGCGGCCGGATCGTTTTGTTGGAAGACGATCGACGCCGGTGCGTCGGGCACAGCGGTCGCGAAATCGATCGGATAAACGAGGCTGAATGTCAGCTCTTGAACCGGCGTGCACGCGGCAATTCTGCTCATCGTGCATGCTGAGACGCTCAAGGCGACGACGGTACCGGCAAGCAGCGCAGCGACAGACAGTCTCAATGTAGACCCCTTCTCGGTGCGCCCTGGATCAACATGACGTTTCGGCTGCCCGATTTAGTTCCCTCGCATAACGGCTGCGCCGTCCGTCACGAGTGAGATCCCGCCGTCGATATCGGTACGATATATCGTCGCGCCCACTGCCTGCAGCGCTTCGAGCGTCTTCGGGCTTGGATGCCCGAAGACGTTGTGCAAACCGCACGAGATTATGGCGATCCTCGGATGCACCGCCGCCAAGAACGCCGGCGTGCTCGAGTAGGCGCTCCCATGATGGCCGACTTTGAGAATGTCGGCGCGCAAGTCAGCAGCGCCGTGCGACAGCAGCCGCGCTTCCGCTTCCGATTGTGCATCGCCGGTCAGCAAGATAGCCGTTCGACCGAATTCGACCCGCAGCACGACAGAGTTATTGTTGATGTCCGAGGACGAGCCGGTGATGAGCGGGAGCTCGGGATCCAAAATCTTGACGTGTGTAGTCACACCAAGGTCGAACGACTCGCCGCGTCGTGCCACGCGATAATGCATGTGACGTTCACGTACGACGTCGAGCGCGCGTTGATATGCCGGACCGCCGTAGAGCTGCGCCGAGTCGTAAAGGACGCCGACGTTTTCGCGCGACAAGATGACCGCCAAACCGCCGGCATGGTCACCGTGAGGATGCGAAAGCACGACTGCGTCGAGATGTAGCACCCAGTGGCGCAAGAGGAAAGGCATGACGGTGCGCGTCGCGATGACGTCGCCGATCGGCTGCGCGACGACCGTACCGTGAGCGCCGCCGCGTTCGAGGCGGCCGCCGCCGTCGACAAGCATCGCGTGCATTCCGGGAGTTCTGATGAGAATGCAGTCGGCTTGACCGACGTCGATCGCATCGATGTGGAGTTGTGGATCGAGCGCAGCTCGGACGCCTGGTGCGACGTACGTGATGAGGAGAATGGCGACCGCTGCCGCACTCCATCGGACCAGGCACCGCCGTCGCGCGGGATCGCGCAGCGTCCACGCGGCACCTGCGAGAGCTAACCAGTAGAGGATGAGAAACGCGTGTGTCGGCGGCGGAACGTCGACGTGCGCACCCGGAAACGACGCGAACTTCTCGACGACGGCGATCATGAGCGAAAGAAGCCACCATGCGAGGTTCGAGAGCGGTGTAAGAAGCACCGGACAGAGCGCTGTCGCGGCGAGCAGCGCGCCTCCGAGCGCCATGATGATGCCGACGAGCGGCACGACGAGCATGTTCGCGAACACCGCCCACGGCGTGAACGCCTGGAAGTAGAGCGCTTGGAGAGGCCACATCGCGATCTGCACCGCGAGGCTCGTACGCATGAGTTCGATGACGTGGGCCGGTAATCCGAGATCGTCGTTCAAGCCCGCGGCATGCAACGCGGGCGAGAGCAGCGCGATCCCGCCGACGCACGCGAACGACATAGAAAAGGAAGGCGATAGGAGCACGAGCGGATGTGGCAGCGCGACCGCAAACGCTGCGGCCGCGAGAACGGCCGACGGTGATCGGCCACGCCCGGACTCAAAGGCGATCGCTCCGGCGCTGAGCATCGTCGCCGCTCGCATCGTCGGGACGTGGAGCCCGGCAAGCGCGGCATATCCCCAAGATGACAAAATGACGATGGTCGTGCGAGCCAAGCGCGGCAGCGGCAGACGCACGAGCAGCCACGTGACGAGCGCAGCGAAAATGCCGAGATGAAGTCCCGCAGTAGTCAGGACGTGGACGGTACCGGTATCGGAAAACTCTTGCCGCAGCGTCGCAGGCAGCTCGCCGCGATCGCCCCACAGGATGCCCTCGAGCACCGTCGCTTCGAGAGGAGGCAGACGCGCCTCGACCGCTCGCGCGCATGCGAGCCGCAACCGCGCCCACCACGCCTCCCAGCCGGGGGCAGCCCCAAGTGGCTGGACATCATGGGCGGACGGCGCGGCGAGGATGACGCTTACGCCTTGCTCGTCGAGCTCGTCGCGCTCGGCCGGTTCGCCGTCATTACGGGGTCCGGCTGGAAGGCTCAGGCGGGCGCGGATTCGCAGCATTGCGCCAGCGAGCCGGTCCGCCCGCGGCATCGAGGGGAAATCGAGAAGCGCGACTTCGCCGCGCAATGACGCAGCGGCCGCGCCGGATGGCGCTTCGATCGTCTCGATTCGGACGCGCGTCGTCAGCCCGGTCGTCGTTGGTCGAGGTCGATCGATGACGACGACTCGCGCGACGATGTGATGTTCGGCGAGCGGCGCGAACGGCACGTCGGCGCGCTCGCGAAGCGCGAGCGCCGCACATACCGAGCCGATGATGAAGCCTGCGCAGATCGTGACGACAAGCGGACGGAGCGCGCTGGTCAAAAGCACGACGAAAACACCACCGCATGCTAGACAGATGCAACTGACGATCCAGGTGTCGATACCTGATGTCGCCGCGACGACGCCGAGCGCGTAAGCACCGAACGAGATCGCGAATGCGTGCGATCGATATGCGGCAGAGAAAAACGCTTCCACGCGGCGACATCACCGCGCGCGCGTGTCGTGTCCAGCGCGACGAGCTAAGTCCGAGGAACGTTACGCGAGTACGGGGAAGAAGTATGCCCAGCCGTATGCCCGCAAGACTCGTGAGAAAGGAAATCGCTGCGTGGATACTCTCGTCGTCGTGCTCTTGGTCCTCATCCTGCTGGCCGTGACGGGTCACCTCCACCTCTGATCGCCGGTCTTCTCCACTCGCCGCGCTAGGCGGCAGATCAGGGTCGAAGACCCGGGGTCTACATGCGCATCCTTGTGACCGGCGGTGCGGGCTTCATCGGCTCACACGTCGTCGACGAATGCATCGCCGCCGGACACGACGTCGCGGTCGTCGACAATTTCTGGCAGCACGGCGGCGGCCGGCGCGCTAATATCAATCCGAAAGCGAAGCTCCATGAGATCGACATCCGCGACAAGGATGTCCATCAGGTCTTCCGGTCGTTCCGGCCGGACGTCGTGAGCCATCACGCGGCGCAGCACAGCGTCGCGATCTCGACCGCCGACCCGGATTACGACGCCGACGTCAATATCCGCGGGCTCATCAACGTGTTCGAAGCGTGCGCCGCCAACGGCGTCAAAAAGGTCATTTTTGCCTCGTCGGCCGCGACGTACGGCACGCCTCAGTACCTGCCGATCAACGAGACGCATCCGCAGCTCCCCGAATCGCCCTACGGCATCACGAAAATGGCGGCCGAGCACTATCTGCGCTATTATGCGGCGGCGAAAGGCCTTTCGTACACCGCGCTGCGCTACGGGAACGTCTACGGACCGCGCCAAGATCCGAACGGCGAAGCGGGTGTCATCGCGATATTCACCGGCCGGATCATCCGCGGCGAACCGATCCGCGTCGACTGGGATGGAGAGCAGCGAAAGGACTACGTGTTCGTCGGCGACGTCGCGCGCGCGAATCTCATCGCGCTGACGCAAGGCAACGATGACGTGTTCAACATCGGCACCGGCATCGGCACGTCGGTGAACGCGTTGCACGGGGCGATAGCTTCTGCGGTCGGTCGCGACGTCGAGGTTGTGCACGCGCCGAAGCGCGCAGGCGACGTCCGCACGTGCATCTTCGCGATCGACAAAGCGCGCGAACGCCTCGGATGGGAACCCGCGACACCGCTCGCCGACGGGATCGCCAAGACCGCGGCCTACTTCAAGAGCGCGACGACAGCTTCGTAAAACGCCTCGGGCTGCTCCACGTACGTCATGTGCCCCGAGCGGGGGATGATCGTAAGCGCCGATCCCTCGATGCCGTCCTGCAGTTCGCGCCCCGCATCCGGCGGACAGACGAAATCGCTTTCACCCGAGACGACGATCGTCCGCGCCTTTATCTTCGGCAGCTCCGCCCGCAAGTCGATCGACATGAACTCGACCTCGTTGAAATAGCGAAGCGCATCGGCGTTGCACGCATGGTCGGCGATGAGGTCTATCCATTTCGCGGCGCGCGCGTCGAATCTATGGAAGTAGAGCGGCAGCTCGCGCGCCAGCACGCGAGCGAGGTCGGCATCATCTTTATACTCGCCGGATTGCTCCTGGCTCAGCGCATCGAGCGCGTCCGGCAGCCATCGCTCGCCTTTACTCGTTTCGACTTTGCGCGCGAGCGCCGCATCGACGTCCGATGAGAAACGCGCCGCGGTGCTCGCTAGGATGAGACCGCTGACTTTATCGGGATAGCGACCCGCGAAGCGTTGCGCCACAAGCCCACCATGCGAGAACCCGAGCACGATAGAAGGCTCGTCTATCAACTCTGCGAGATCGTTGGCGTAATCATCGAGCGCGTACGCGCGAGGATCGATCGGCTTCGGCGTCGCGCCTGTGCCGCGCGGATCGACGTACGCGACTTCGAATGCGCGCTCGAGCCCGCCGAAATCCGGCAAGAACTCCGCCGAACTCAATCCCGGTCCGCCGGGATGAGCGTACAGCCGCGGCCCCCTGCCGCGATACGTGACGGCCGGCTTCAATGGAGCACGTGCAGGCCGCTCAATCGGCGAACGTGTGGAAGTCGATCCCGCTCCACGCGTTCCTCGTGAACCAGACGACGACGCCGTCCGGGTACTCGTAGGAAACGATTTCTCCCTCGCTCCGCGTCGAAGCTGACCGGTCGACTCGCCATCCGCTCAGCTCGCGCGGCATCTCGAATATCGTGCCGCCGGGCCATCGCCACGATCGCAAAACGGTCGGACGAACGAAGGCACCACCCTGGGCTCTGTTTTCGCGTGCCACTATCCCCTCGACCGACTCACTCGTGTCACGATCCGATTGGATCCAGATCTGCAACTGGTCAACTCCGTCAGTATAGACCAACGCAGTCCCTTTGTTCCCCGACGTATCGCGGACGGCACCGCGCCAACCCAGGCCCAGCTCTTGCTGAACCGCCTTTATCGACTCGCCGAGATAAATGGGTCCTACCTCTGCTTGCGCCGGTGCAGCCAAGGAAGTGAGGGCGACCGCGAGCGCAGTCGCAGCGATCGTCATCGTCAACCCACGACGATGTTGAGCAATTTGTCCGCGACGTAGATCTTCTTGCGGACAGATTTGGCGTCGATCTGCGCGGCGACGGTCGAAACCAAGAGCGCCTTCTCGAGGACCGCGTCTTCGCTCGACCCCGGCGGCACCTCGACGACACCGCGCCACTTGCCGTTCACTTGGATGACGACCTCGATCGCGTCGCGTCTTAGTGCTGCTTTGTCGGCGACCGGCCACGATTGCAAGTGGATGCTCTCGCGATGACCGGTGCGCTCCCACAACTCTTCCGTGATGTGAGGCGCGAACGGCGCGAGCAACAGCAGCAACGATCGCAGACCCTCGCCGAATGCGGGCGACGCGGCCGCGTCATCGCGCGAAGCGGCAAACCGCTCAAGCGCGTTGAGCAGCTTCATGATCGACGAGACGCACGTGTTCAAGTGGCGACGGCCGTTGAACTCGTCGGTGATCGACTTGATCGTCGAGTGCGTGACGTAACGCAGCTCCGACTCCTGCGCATCGAGCGCGGCAGGCTGCGGCCCCTCGAGGACGACGGCTCTTTCATTGCCCAGGACGAGCCGCCAAATCGCACCGAGCGTCCGCGTGATGCCGGCAATCCCGGTGGTCGACCAGGGGAAATCGGCGTCCGGCGGCCCAGCGAACATCTCGAACATGCGCAACGCATCTGCGCCGTGGCGCCCGACCGCCTCGTCGATGCCGACGACGTTGCCCTTTGACTTGCTCATCCGCGAACCGTTCTCACCGAGCACGGAGCCCTGGTTGAACAGCCGCGTGAACGGCTCGTCGCCTTTGACGAGACCCTCTTCTTCGAGGACCTTGTAGAAGAAACGCGCGTAGAGCAGGTGGAGCACGGCGTGCTCGGCGCCGCCGATGTATTGATCG
>DASQJC010000345.1:0-2328 GCA_035631255.1 Candidatus Eremiobacteraceae bacterium
CGTCACAGCGCAAGGAGCGGTATGCCAAGTGAAGGTTGTGGTATGCCGAGCGAAGCTCGGCTATCGGTTCTCGAAGCGAGCGTACACCGGAGGCGTGAGGTTCGGATCGCAGGCCTCATCGCGGATCGGCTCGTCCGCCACGACGTGCAATGGAAGCACGCCGGCCCAGACCGGAAGCGCCATGTCTTCATCTTTGTCGATGGGCGGCCCCGTGCGCACCTTCGCCGAGAACTCGTCGAGAGGCAGCTGCAAGACCGACGTGGCGGCGAGCTCGTTGTCGGTCGGCGGCCGTGCGTCGCCCCATCGACCGGTGAGGAGCTTGTCAGTGAACGCTTTGAGCGCCTGACGCTTTGAGGCCGCATCTTCGACGACGGTCGCCGTTCCAAGAACGACGACGGAACGGTAGTTGATCGAATGATTGAACACCGAACGCGCGAGCACGATGCCGTCGACGAGCGTCACCGTCAAACACATCGGCGTGACTCCGCCCAATTGTTTAAGCATGCGGCTCGCGGCGGAACCGTGGAAATAGATGATGTCGCCGACCCGCGCGAATAGCGTCGGGATGACGTACGGCTGGCCTTCGACAGAGAATCCGATGTGGCAAACGAGCGCTTCATCGAGGATAGCATCGCAGGCATCGCGGTCGTAGACGCCGCGGTGTGGTTCGCGGACGACACGCGTGCGCTTCGTCGGCTCGACCTTTTTCATCAGTATCCTCCCGTACCGGCGGCCACGATATCACAGGAGCGGGGCCAAGTCAAGCAAACGAATGGTTTCTACCGGCGTCCCTGCGGGCACGTTATCTTCGATACGATACAATGAAGACACTCATATCCGAGTCGGGCGCCCCGCTGTCCTACCAACTGCCCGATGATCGAGTCGCGGCCGGAGCGTCGCTCGGCAACAGCGCGATCTGGACGCAGATCAAGAGCAACGGATCGGTCGAGCGCATATTTTCGACGCGTCTCGGAATGAGCGTCGTCGGTTCGATCACGATCCAATACTCGGGAGTCGGCGGCCCGCTCGTGCGCCACGCCGATCGGTCTTCCGAGACGACCGCCGATGCGGGTCACGTGCCGCTTCGACAGGAAGCAGCCGGCGAATTCCAGCTCGATCCGACGAGCCAGCAGCATCGATTCGTCCTACCGGGCAACATCCACGTCTCCGAGACGATTTTCGTTCCGCTGAGGCTCATAGAGCATGGCGGCGATCCGCCGCTGCTCTATCAGGCGATCCGTCTCGAAAACCGTTCGCGGCACCCGGCATCGCTCCGCGTCACGGCGTTCGCGCGGATGCGCGGCGACACGCCGTCGGATATCGTCATCCGATTCGACGAAGCGATCCGCGCGCTCGTCGCTTCGAATGAAAGCGACCCTTCGAACATCCGCATCTTCGGCACGACCGCGCCGCTCGCACGGCATGCAGCGACGTCGGATTTCGGGAGCGCGTACGATCCGCTCATCGCGCCGACGCTCGACGGCGATGTGAGCTCCACCGGCGACGTGCTCGCCTGTCTGCAATCCGATTTCGATCTCGCGCCGAGCGACACGATACGTTTCGCCGTCGTCACCGGGATCTATGCGTCGCTCGACGACGCGCGCCGCGACTATCCGAAACGCGAACGCGGTGAGACGGCGCTTGCACGCACCGAACAGCATCTGGCCGACGTACTGCGCATTTCGGAGGTCCTCACACCCGATCTTCAGGTGAACCTGGGCGCAGCGTGGAGCAAGGTGAACATGCGGCGGGTCATGGCGCGTTATCCGACCGGGCTCGCGTTCACGAACGATCCTGGCGCGTCGTCGAACGTCGTCGCGCGCGATGCGGCATGGTTCACAGTTGGCTGCGACCATTTCATGCCCGGCTTCTCACGGGCGATGCTCGACATGCTGGCGTCGCTTCAGTATGACAGCGGCAAGATACCGGAATACTACAACGCGCTCGATCGCAGCGTCGAAGACTACGGCCTTAACATCAACGACGACACGCCGCTGTTCATCCACGCCATCAACCACCACTTCCGATCGACTGGCGATGTCGACTGGCTTAGCGCCGTCTTCCCGACGGTCGAAAAGGCGGCGCGCTACATCGTTTCACAAGTCGATGAGCGCGGGCTCGTCGTGTGCAACGCCGACGATCCCCGCGGAAACGTGTGGGCCATCGCGGGCTGGCGCAACATAATAGAAGGATACCGGATCAACGGCGCGGTGACCGAGATCAACGCGCTCTGCGCCGCAGCGCTCCGTTCGACCCATCACCTCGCCGATAACCTCGGCTGGTCGAAGAAAAAAGCCGGCGAGTTCCTCAAGGCGTACGAGAGCATTC
>DASQJC010000346.1:0-2228 GCA_035631255.1 Candidatus Eremiobacteraceae bacterium
GCCTGGCCCTGCCAGAACGCGTCATAGGCCGGGTGTTCGTGCAGCTTGCGCCAGAACGGGAGCTGATCGAAGCCATTGGCCCGTGCATAGTCGCCGGCGGAGCCCGCGGCGAGGAAGTTGCTGTAATCGTCAAAGCCCACGCGGGGCACGGCTTCACCCTTGCCCCTCTGCGCGGTCTGCCCGGAGATGTAGTCGAAGTTGGTCTGGCGGTAGGCGCCGTAGTGGAACCAGTCGTCGCCCATCCAGCCGTCGATCATCGGGCTCTCCGGCACGGCCGCCTTGAGCGCGGGATGCGGATTCACGAGCGCCATCGCCACGGTGAAGCCTTCGTACGAGCTGCCGACCATGCCGACACGACCGTTCGACTCCGGCACGTTCTTAACGAGCCAGTCGATCGTGTCGTACGCATCCGTCGAATGATCGACCATCGTCGGATTCAACGGGCCGCGGAGAGGGCGAGTCATGACGTACTCACCCTCCGACTTGTACTTGCCTCGCACGTCCTGATACACGCGGATGTAACCGTCGGCGGCGAACAACTCGTCGAAGAGCGGGAGAGTGGCGACCATGAACGGCGATCGGCTTCGTTCGGCTCGCGCGCTGGCGTTGTACGGCGTCCGCGTCAGGAGCATCGGCGCGTTACGTGCGCCTTTCGGCACGACGATGACCGTGTACAGCTTCACCCCGTCGCGCATCGGGATCATCACCTCGCGTTTGACGTAGTCGTACGACGCGGTCGGCAGATCGAAGTGTGGAGTGATATCGGGAGCGATCGGAGGCGTTTGTTGCGCGGCCACGGAGGCCAGCGCGAGCGCGGAGGCGGCGAGTGTGAGCGTCAGTTTCATGTTTTTAAAACGCTTTTGAAGTTGCCCTTCGAGAACTCGGCCGACTTGCCTTTGGGAATGCTCAGCGACGTCCAGTTCGGTGCAGCCAGATGGCGGGCGAGGTAGACGATCTGGCCGACGTGGTACGCGGTATGTGTCATCGAGCGGTTCAGCGCTTCGACGACGAGAAACGCTTCGCCGCGAATCGTGATCGTCTTGTCGAGATCCTCCGCTGTGAGCGCGTCGAGCGATGTCAGCGCGACGGCCCAGCCCGCGTCCCACATGTTCAACACGGCGGCGCGCGTCACGGATCCATGGACTTCGAACTCCCCATCGCGATTCCGGTCGGGCTTCTCACCGTCGGTTGTCAGAAAGTCACGGTAGCGCGAGCGCAAGTTGCCGGCGATGTGCTGGACGATGATCGCCACGCTGTTCGAGTCGGGATCGAGCATCGCACCAAACGCGGCGTCATTCGGGATCTGCGCCATCGCCCGATCGCCGAGCGTCTTGTACATGCGGAACATCTTGACGAGGTCGCGTAGCCAGGCGGTGCTATCCATTACCCAATCACTCGTTTTGCGATCGTTTGGAGTTGCAGATTCGAGGTGCCTTCGTAGATCTGTCCGATCTTCGCATCCCGATAGAGCTTCTCGACAGGGTAGTCCTTCACGAAGCCGTAGCCGCCGTACAAATTGACGGCGAGCGAGGTCACGCGCTCCGCCATTTCGGAGGCAAAGAGCTTGCACATCGCCGCTTCAGTCAGAAATGGCTGTCCTAGGTCGCGCAGCCGCGCCGCGTTGTAGACGAGCAGCCGCGCCGCCTCGAGATCCATCGCTGCACGCGCGACCTGATGCTGAACCGCCTGGAACTCCGAAATGAGTTGTCCGAACTGCCGGCGTTCCTTGATGTATGCCACCGTGTGGTCAAGCGCGCCCTGCGCGAGCCCGACCATCTGTGCGCCGATGCCGATGCGCCCTTCGTTCAACGTCTCGATCGCGACCTTGTAGCCCTTGCCGACGTCACCGAGCACGTTTGCTCCAGGTACGCGGCAGTCGTCCAGGACGACCTCGCATGTGCTGCTCGCGCGAATGCCGAGCTTGTCTTCCTTCTTGCCGATCGACACGCCCGGCCAGGTTCGCTCGACGACAAATGCCGTGATGCCGCGATACCCGGCCGCGGGATCGACGGTCGCGAACACGATGAAGATGCCCGCCTCGAGCGCGTTGCTGATCCAGAGCTTCCGTCCGTTGAGCGTCCAGTTGTCGCCGCGTTCGGTGGCGCGCGTCCCGAGCGAAAACGCATCGCTGCCGGCGCCGGCCTCCGACAGCGCATACGCGCCGACGGTGTTCTTCGCGAGGCGGGGAAGGTATCTGTGCCGGAGTTCCTCGTGGCCCCAGCATTGCA
>DASQJC010000347.1:0-11793 GCA_035631255.1 Candidatus Eremiobacteraceae bacterium
GCGGCCGAGCCGATTTTCCAGGTCGGCAAAAACGCGCTCCATCTCGCGCGCCTTCTGACGGACCGCACGCGGCACCCAATCGAGCGCGCGCAGCGCGTCGAGAATCGCGCCGTTGATGCGGGTGATGGCGTACGTCTCGAACTTGACGCCGCGCGAGTCGTCGTATTTGCCGATCGCGTCGATGAGGCCGAGGATGCCTTCGTTGATAAGGTCGTTGATCTCGACGTGCGGTGGCAGATTGATCGAGATCCGGCCCGCGACGTACTTCACCAAGTGCAGATACTTATGGATGACCTCTTCGCGGGTGAGGGTCATCCCACCGATCGTGCACTTGTCTTTGGGCTGCAAGCGCGCCGTCACGGCCGAGTCCGCTTTCTATCAGCGACGGCCGGTGGCACACCATTCGGATGCTTGACTTGAAGGAGCCGCGCGAGCGACTCGCGCCTGAACCGGTATTGTCCGCCGGGCGTCTTGATAGCCTCGACAAGCCCTTCGCGGGCCCACCGACGGATCGCGGCGTCGGTCATGTCGAAAGCGCGGGCGACTTCGCCGGACGTCATCCATTCCTTCGGCTGTTTGCCGAAGTCCGGGCGGCCGCGCGCCTTGGAAGCCAACTTCGCCTACGACCTCCGTATCACGGCGCAAAGCCCTCATTCCAATCGATTTCGGAGTTCGATCGACGAGGGACATTCCTAAAGCGGTTCCGGCTCGCGACGTTCGCTATTTACGGTTTTCACCCTTTTTTTGAAAACGTCGATTATTTGCGCTGCATCACAGTCAGCCGTCATCGAGGCCGCGGCGGTCGAGATAAATCTCGACCGCTCCTTCGAAATCAAAAAGAAAGCGCCGGCTTCATTCAAGAGCCGGCGTTTCTTCGTAGCCCACGGCCGCGCGCACGCGGTGCCGTCGTCCTTTAGTCGGTCGAAGGATCTACTTGACCGTGGTGCCGCCCACGATGCGCACCGTGCAGCGGGTCTGTCCGAAAGTGATCTCGTCGCCGTCGCGCAGCGGCGTCAGGACGTGCGGCGCCAGCTGCTGCGTCACGTTGACGAACGTGCCGTTGACGCTCTCGAGGTCCTCGACGACGAGCGCGCCTTGCCGGCGCAAGATGAATGCATGTCGGCGCGAGACGTATTGGGACTCGTCGTACACCGAGAGGTCGATGTCCGGCCGCACGGTGTCGACCGGCGAAGACCTGCCGACGAGCGAGATGTCTTTTTCGAGCTCTATCGCGACGTCACCGCCGACGTCGCCCACGCCGTGGATGAGGAGCGTCGCTTTGAGCGCGCTGACATCGACTCGGCGCGTCGCGCCGAGATCGAGGTCGACGCCTGCTATCGGCAGCTCGTCGCCGCAGACCTTGCAGAACGTCTCACCCGAGAGATTACGCGCGAAGCACCGCGAGCAGATGCGCGCGGGATGCTCCTTGCGTGTCGCTGGATATACCGTGATCGGTGTGGCGCGGTCTTGGTCTTTCATCATACCCATCCGCGATCGCATGCGCGCGTTCAATTGCCCGTTCCCCCATTACCCGTACTATGGTAGTTATCGTACCATGCACTCCCGGTGCCCCGTGTGATGGACGACACAGGCCGTCGCCCTGTGCGTGAGGTCAACCGTTTTGAGGTCTACGATCAGGCGCCGCGGTCAACGATCACGCGTAGCGGATTCGCGGATCGAGCGCGGCGTACAGCAAGTCGACGATGAGGTTGACGACGACGAAGGTCGCCGCGAACAGGAGCACGGCGCCATTGATGAGCGGATAGTCGCGGTTGCTGATCGCCTCGAAGGCGAGTCTGCCGACGCCTGGCCACGAGAAGATGCTCTCGGTGAGGACTGCGCCACCGAGCAGCAGCCCCGTCTGCAGTCCGATGACTGTGACGATCGGGATCAAGGCGTTCCGTAAACCATGCTTGACGACGACCGCCCACGCGCCGAGCCCTTTCGCCTTCGCCGTCCGCACGTAGTCCGTACGCAGGACCTCGAGCATGCCGGCGCGGGTCATCTTCGCGACGATCGCCATTGGTATCGTGCCGAGCGTGATCGCCGGCAACACGAGGTGTGCGAGCGCATCGCCGAATGCGGGCCAGTCGCCCGCGAGAAGCGCGTCGATCGTCATGAGATGCGTGTGCGCCGGGAAGTCGTAGCGGATGTCGAGCCGTCCGCCGGTCGGGAAGATGTTGAGCCCGATCTTCGTCGGTTCGTACGCGAGCAAGAACAAGAGCATCCAGCCGAGCCAGAAGACCGGGATCGATACGCCGAGCAATGCGCCGCTCGTGACGAGCGTATCGAGCGGCTTGCGATGATTGAGCGCGGCTATGATGCCGGCCGGAATGCCGATGAGGATCGCAATGATCATCGCAGCGAGCGCGAGCTCGATCGTCGCCGGGAAATATTCGGCGAGTTTTTGCACGACCGGTTGGTGATCGGCGAGCGACGTGCCGAGGTTGCCGTGCGCGACCTGCGTGAGATACGCACCGAGACGCACGTACCACGGCTTGTCGAGCTGCAGCTCTTGCGTCACGCGCTCGATGTCCGCGCGCGAGGCATGTTGTCCGAGCAATACTTGCACGGGATTGCCCGGGATCGCGCCCAAGAACACGAACGACACGACGCTGATCGCGAACAGCACCGCGATGAAGCGCACGGCTCGCTGCGCGAAGAACTTCAGCACGGTGCGCTGTTTAGAGCCGCTTGACGCGACGGCCCTGCCGCTTCTCCTGCAGCCGAGCGGCGTCGCGGCGCAGGAGGGTCCGGGTGGAGGGCAAACCAGACCTCGAACATCACACGCACATGAGGCAAACGGTCGACCTTAAAGGTCGACCGCTCCTGGGCCTAGCCGCATGTCGTAGCTTGCGTTGCCGTGCGGCCCGCCGTTGCCTTCACAGCCCTCACAGCCATTGGAGACACGTTCGAGCCGATGAATCTGCAAAGCTCTGGCGCTGCGGCGCTCGCCATCCCCTTCGCGCTCATCTGCGGCATCATCGCGATCGCCTACGGCGCGTATCTCATCTTCTGGGTGCTCCGCCAACCGGCGGGTTCCGCGCGCATGCAAGAGATCGCCGCGGCCATCCAAGAGGGTGCGATGGCGTACATGCGCCGCCAGTACACGACGATCGCTATCGTCGCGATCATCCTCGCGATCATCATCGGCATCTTCCTGCACTGGCAGGCCGCGGTCGGCTTCTTGATCGGCGCGATCCTCTCGGGCGCGACCGGATTCATCGGGATGTCGATCGCCGTTCGCGCGAACGTTCGCACCGCCGAAGCCGCGAAAGGCGGGCTCTCGAGCGCGTTCAACGTCGCGTTCCGCGGCGGCGCGGTTACGGGCTTGCTCGTCGTCGGTCTCGGCATCTTCGCGGTCGCCGGCTATTTCTGGATCATGCAGCAGGTCTTCGGCGACGATTTGAACAGCGCGCTTAACGCCATGGTCGGTCTCGCGTTCGGCTGCTCCCTCATCTCGGTCTTCGCTCGTCTCGGCGGCGGCATCTACACGAAGGGCGCTGACGTCGGCGCAGATCTCGTCGGCAAAGTCGAAGCGGGGATCCCGGAAGACGATCCTCGCAATCCCGCGGTCATCGCGGATAACGTCGGGGACAACGTCGGTGACTGCGCGGGCATGGCGGCCGACCTCTTCGAGACCTATTGCGTGACGACAGTCGCCGCGATGCTTCTCGGCGCGCTCGTCTTCGGCAGCAGCCACGAACTGGCGCTGACCGCCGTCGTTTTCCCGCTCGTCCTCGGCGGCGTCTCGATCATCGCGTCGATCATAGGCACGATGTTCGTACGCGTCAGCGGCAAGAACATCATGGGCGCGATGTACGTCGGTGTGACCGTCGCAGCCGTGTTGTCGGCCATCGCGTACTGGTTCGCGACCGGTCAGGTGATGGGCGGTGCGGAAGCCGCCGTCAACAACGTCCAGTACGAGACGTGGCGACTCTGGGTGTGCGGTCTCGTCGGCCTGGCGATCACCGGCTTACTTATGTGGATCACCGAATACTACACCGGTACGCAGTATCGCGCCGTTCAAGGGATCGCCAAAGCATCGACGACCGGTCATGCCACGAACATCATCACCGGACTCGCCGTCTCGATGAAGTCGACGACGCTGCCGACGCTGACGATCGTCATCGGCATCCTCGTCGCGTACGGCTTGTCGGGATTGTACGGCGTCGCGGTCGCCGTCATGGCGATGCTCTCGATGGCCGGCGTCATCGTCGCGCTCGACTCGTATGGCCCGATCACCGACAACGGCGGCGGAATCGCGGAGATGGCACGGCTCGGTCCGGAGATCCGTGCGATCACCGATCCGCTCGACGCGGTCGGCAACACGACGAAGGCCGTCACCAAAGGCTATGCGATCGGCTCGGCGGCGCTCGCCGCGATCGTCCTCTTCGCATCGTTCCAACAAGAACTGCAGGCGGCCGGACGCAATCTCGTTTTTGCTCTCGACAATCCGTACGTGCTCGTCGGACTGCTCGTCGGCGGCGCGCTGCCGTTCCGATTCGCGGCGCTGTGCATGGAGGCGGTCGGCCGCGCAGGTGGCGCGATCGTCGACGAAGTGCGCCGACAGTTCCGCGAGATCAAAGGCATCATGGAAGGGACCGCTCGCCCGGACTACGGCCGTTGCGTCGACATCGTGACGTCCGCTGCACTCAAAGAGATGATCACGCCGGCGCTCATCCCAGTGCTGACGCCGATCGTCATCGTGCTCATCGGCCTGCTGCCGTTCATCGGCGCCGGCAACGCGGCGCTCATCCTCGGCGGCGTGCTCATCGGCTCGATCATCACCGGGTTCTTCGTCGCCGTGTCGATGACGTCTGGCGGCGGAGCTTGGGATAATGCCAAGAAGTACATCGAAGACGGCAACTACGGCGGCAAGCGCAGCCCTGCGCATCAAGCCGCGGTCACCGGCGACACGGTGGGCGATCCCTACAAAGACACCGCTGGCCCTGCGATCAACCCGATGATCAAGGTCCTCAACATCGTGTCCTTGCTTCTCGTGCCCTTCCTGCACTAACCCAACGATAGATAGGGGAGCGGTCGACCTTCATGGTCGACCGCCGCGGCCTCGCCTGAGCTGAGGCACAGATTCGGGAGCCGCTCCGTCCCAATCTGAATCTCATTTCGATTGTGACGAAGGACCGCGCGGGAACGTTCCTATGGTGATGAAACCCTCGGACTACTGCCTCCATTGCAACCCCGCGCTTTTGAAGCGCTCCGACCTTCTTCGTGGAGTAGGGGCAGCCGCTTTGACAGCCGTGGCCGCTTCGGCGCTCCCCACCCAGGCGCTCGCCGACGCCCACGATCAGGAGCGCCAGATCGGCAACCAGGTTTACCAGCAGCTTCGCAGCCAGAACCAGATCGAGGATACGTCGCCTTGGTATGCGGCACTGCGAGCGGTCGGCGACAAGATAGCCGCAGCCAATCAGCCGCGCTGGTACAACCAGAACTGGATCCTCGTCAAAGGCAACGACGTCAACGCTTTTTCGGTGCCCGGCGGCAACGTCTACGTCAACGACGCACTTATGGCGCAAGCAGAGAACCAGGACGAACTTGCGAGCGTCCTCGGTCATGAGACCGGACACCTCGTCCTCGGCCACGTCATGGATCGCATCCACAAAGCGCAGACGGCGCAGATCGTCGGCAGCGTGCTCAGCATCTTCATCCACAGCCAAGCGACGTTCGATCTCGTC
The DNA here is from genome assembly GCA_035631255.1 of Candidatus Eremiobacteraceae bacterium. Lineage (GTDB taxonomy): Bacteria > Vulcanimicrobiota > Vulcanimicrobiia > Eremiobacterales > Eremiobacteraceae > JANWLL01. Next base: position 5,697 of record DASQJC010000347.1, read on the forward strand.
AACTATCTCGGCAGCTATGCGTTCTTGAACTTCAGCCGCGCTCAAGAGTATCAAGCCGACCACGAGGGCGTCATCCTCGCGGGGCAGGCCGGCTACAATCCGTGGGGCATGGTCTGGTTCTTCAACAAACTCGAGAAACTGTACGGCAACGCCGGCTTCGAGCAGTACGTGCAGGACCACCCGGCGACAAGCGACCGCATCGCGCGCATCGAGCAGTTCTTCAAGAGCGATCCGAATCAGTTCGGCAAGTATTCGAGCAAGCTGACGGTGACGAGCGGTCTGACGAAGTCGACGACCGACACGCAGCTCATCTACAAGCCTTCGTAGCCAAACCTGCGCACCTGAAAAACCGCGGCGGTCGAGGTAAATCTCGACCGCTACGTTTTTTTATCGTCTATGTCGGTGGCGTTCGTCCCGCCTATTCGGCGGCCATGGGGGATGGGCCGGCGGCGCTTCGCCGGCTCTTCTGCAGCAGCAGCACGGCCGGCAGCGTCACGAAGAAGAGCAGTGCCGATATCCGGAAGAGGTCCTCGTATGCGATCGTCGTCGCGTTCACTTGCAGCTGACCGGCGATTTGCATGAGCGCCTGCTGGTGCGCTGCGGTCGCGGTCGCGCCGGTCGCCATGATCTTGGCGGCGGCCGCGGCGATCGCTTGCTGGACGATCGAGCGCCCTTCATTGATCTGCGACGCGAGCGACGCATAGACGCTTTGGATGTCGGCCTGCAGATACGTCGTCAAGAACGCGATGCCGAGGCTGCCGCCGATCTGCCGCAACAGCGTACCGATGCCGGTCGCGTTGGCGATCTGATCGCGCCGCAGCGCTGAGATCGTCACGACTGAGAGCGGAACGAAGATGAACCCGAGCGCGAAGCCTTGCCACGCGCGCGGCCAGAAGATATCCCAAAAGCCCGATTGTTGGGTCAGGTGGCTCATCGCCCAGGTCGAGAATGCGAACATCGCTAGGCCGGCTGCCATGATGAGACGCGCGTCGACCCTGCCCGACAGCCTGCCGATGACGAGCATGCTCAGCGCCGTGGCGAGCGCGCCTGGCAAGAGCGCCACGCCGGTCTGCCAAGCATCCCAGCCGAGCAGCTGCTGCATGAAGAGCGGCAAGATCAAACTGAGACCGAAAAGCCCGAAGCCTGTCACGATTCCGACGACGTTGCCGGCTGTGAACGTCCGGTTCGCGAAGACGCGTAGATCGACGAGGGGATTGGGCACCTTGAGTTCGCGCCAGATGAACATGACCAGCGCTGCGACCGAGGCGACGGAAAGCACGATGATGAGCGGCGAGTTGAACCAATCGTCGTGCTGGCCGCGCTCGAGGACGTACTGGAGCGACGCCAGGCCGATGGTCAAGAGGCCGAGCGCGAACACGTCGAGCGGCTGCTCGTGCTTCTCGATGTAGTGCGGATCGTCGATGAACGTCAGCGCCATGAAGAACGCGATGATGCCGATCGGAACATTGATATAGAAGATGAGCGGCCAATTGTAGTTCGAGACGAGATAGCCGCCGAGCAGCGGCCCGACAGCGGGGCCGACCATCGCGCCAAGTCCGAAAAGGGCCATGCCCTGCGCCCGCTTCTCGGGCGGAAAGGACTCGAACAAGATCGCCTGCGCCGTCGGCTGGAGCGCGCCGCCGCCGATGCCCTGGATCACCCGATACGCGACGAGCTGCCAGATGTTGTTCGCGGTGCCGCACAATGCCGACGAAATCGTGAAGATCGCGACGGACGCCGCATAGTAGTTCTTGCGCCCGAACCTCGCCGTCAGCCAGCCGTTGAGCGGCATGATAATGACGGCAGAGAGCAGATAGCCGGTCGCGACCCATCCGACTTCGTCGAGGGAAGCGCCGAGGTTGCCGCCGATCTGCGCGATCGCGACGTTGACGATGGTCGTGTCGATGATGGCCATGATCATGCCGAGCATGACCGAAAGGCTGATGAGAGCCAGCCGGCGCTGGTTCGGCTCGGCGGGATGTATCTCTGGGTGCACGCCGTCCGTACGTGCTATCGTCGCACTGCTCACGCTTCTATATTACCGTAATCGGCCGACATGCGTCTGTGAACTCGCTTAGAAAACGAACGCCGAGGTCGAGCCTCGGCGCATCGTCGGTGTTCCCGATGTTGTGGACTCGTGCTACTTGACTTCCACCTTCGCGCCTTCGCCCTCAAGCTTGGCCTTGATCGCGTCGGCCTCTTCCTTTGTGACGCCTGTCTTGACCGCTTTGGGAGCGCCCTCGACGAGGTCCTTCGCTTCCTTGAGGCCGAGACCGGGAACGACTTCGCGGACGACTTTGATGACGTTGATCTTCTTCTCGCCCGCGGCGGTGAGGATGACGTCGAACTCGGTCTTCGCTTCCGCTGCAGGCGCTGCCGCGCCGCCGCCACCACCGGCAGCTGCGACCGCGACCGGCGCTGCGGCCGTCACGCCGTACTTGTCTTCGAGCGACTTCACGAGCTCGTGAAGCTTGATGACGGTGAGCTTGTCTATCTCTTCAAGAATGTCTGCGACTTCCATCGTGGTTCTAATCCTTTCTCGTTTGCCGAGCTTCGCTCGGCCTACTACATCGAGTTCGAAAAGTGTGTTAGGCTGCGGGTTCGGCTTGCGCGCGCTTTTCGTGGATCGCGTTCAGCACGTAGACGAGACGGCGGTGATGGCCCTTCGTCGCCGCGTGCAGACGGTAGATCGGTGAGCGCAAGCTGCCGACAAGACGCGAGATCAGTTCGACGCGCGGCGGCACCTTCGAAAGCGCTTCGATTTGCGCTTTGTCGATGACGAGCCCGTCGACGATCGCCGCTTTGATCTGCAGCTTCTTCGAATCGTTCGCGAACTGCGTCAGCGCTTTTGCGGCGCCGACTGGGTCCGGTCCGACGAAGGCGATCCCGGTCGGCCCTTCGAGCACGGACTTGAGCTCCGTCCTCTTCTCGCCGCCGATCGCGATGCCGAAGAGCGTGTTCTTCACGACTTCGTAGGACACGGATTCCTTGCGGAGCGCGTTTCGCAACGTGCGCAGCTCGGTGACCGTCAGCCCGCGGAAGTCCGTGAAGAAGACGTTCGGAAACTCCGAAAGCCGCTGCTTCAGCGCCTCGATCGCTTCGTTCTTCTTCTCGGTAGGCATGGTCGTGTATTCACCTCCTCGTTCTCAGACGTGACGAACGCCCTCTCGAGAGTCTCGAGAAAGCGCTCGTGCCGTCCGGAGCGGAGGTGGTCGACCTTGTGTGGCCGACCCGACCGTAATCCATCGTGCCGTACACTTCCTCGGCAGGTCCCCTTGCGGGGCTTAACGCGCGCGAGCGCGGCCTGCGGTCATCGGACGTCCGGTGCGGTCGAGTCTGAGGCCCGACCGCGGCGGTCGACCATGAAGGTCGACCGCTCCATTTCTATATCTTAGTTATGCCGCCACAGCGGACTTGAGCCGCGTCGGATCGACGCGCACGCCCGGACCCATCGTCGTCGCGAGCGTGATGCTGCGCAGGTACGTGCCCTTCGCAGATGCCGGCTTCGCGCGGACGATCGCGTCCATGAGCGCCGTGAAGTTGTCGAGCAGCGCTTGCTCGGTGAACGACGCCTTGCCGACGATGCAGTGGATGATCGACGTCTTGTCGAGACGATACTCGACCTTACCGGCCTTGATCTCACCGACCGCCTGGCGCAAATTGTTCGTCACCGTGCCGACCTTCGGGTTCGGCATGCGCTGCGCGAGGATCTTGCCGAGCTTCGAACCGACGGCGCCCATCATGTCGGGTGTCGCGACCGCGATGTCGAAGTCGCCCCAACCGCCCTTGACGCGCTCGATGAGGTCGTCGTCGCCCACGACGTCGGCGCCGGCTTCAGTCGCTTCCTTCGCCTTCTCGCCTTTCGCGAAGACGATGACGCGCTTCGTCTTGCCGGTGCCGTGCGGAAGCACGACCGTGCCGCGAACGTTTTGATCGCTCTTCTTCTGGTCGACGCCGAGGCGGATATGCACCTCGACGGTCTCGTCGAACTTCGCCTTCGCAGTCGCCTTGATCGACTTCACCGCGGCAGACGGTTCGACGAGCCGCTCGTCACCGAGCGACTTGACGCTTTCCAGATATTTCTTGCCGTGCTTGCTCAACGTATTCTCCTTGTGGTGCGAACGGAGCGGCTAGCTCCTCCCACGATTTTCTGATGCCGTTTTGTTATCCGACGTCGATTCCCATCGACCGCGCGGTGCCTGCGACGATCTTCATCGCCGCGTCGATGTCGTTGGCATTGAGATCGTTCATCTTCTTCTGCGCGATCTCGCGCACCGCCGCAGCGGTCAGCTTGCCGACCTTCTTGCGGTTAGGCTCGCCCGAGCCTTTCTCGACCCCGGCGGCCTTCTTGATGAGTTCCGACGCCGGCGGCGTCTTCAAGATGAACGTGAACGAGCGATCTTCGAACACGGTGATGACGGCCGGAATGATGTTCCCGACTTCTTTCGCAGTGCGCTCGTTGTATGTCTTGCAGAACTCCATGATGTTGATGCCGTGCTGACCGAGCGCCGGACCGACGGGCGGCGCCGGCGTCGCTTTGCCGGCATTGCACTGGAGCGTGATCTTCGCGATGACCTTCTTCACGGGTTACACCTTTTCGACCTGATAGAACTCGAGCTCGACCGGCGTCTCGCGGCCGAAGATCGATATGAGGGCGCGCAACTTCTCCTTTTGCGGGTCGATCTCGTCGACCGTGCCGGTGAAGTCGAAGAACGGCCCGGACGTGACCTTGACCCGGTCGCCTCTGCTGAAGTCGATCTTGAGCTTGGGCGTCTCGATGCCCATCTGCTTGAGGATCGTCTTCACTTCTTTGTCTGCGAGCGGGAGCGGCTTCTCACCCGAACCCGGCGATCCGACGAATCCCGTGACGCCTTGCGTATTGCGCACGACGTACCACGAAGCGTCCGTCATCTTCATCTCGACGAGCACGTAGCCGGGATACACTTTCTTCTCGACTTCGCGGCGCTTGCCGTCCTTGAACTCGACTTCTTTGTCCATCGGAACGAGCACGCGGTAGACGAAATCTTGCATCGCCATCGACTTGATGCGCCGCTCGAGATTCGCCTTGACCTTGTTCTCGTAGCCCGAGTACGTGTGGATGACGTACCACTTGCGGTCCGGATCGATGATCTCGCCGGCTTCGGCCAGTTCGGCCGCCTCGTCGATCTCAGCGGCGGCTTCTTCCGCCTCGACGACAGCGTCCGCGGTCGTCTCTTCCGGCTCGCCGGCATCCGCGAAGATGTCGTGCTGCTCGAGTTCTTCCACTGCTTCTTCCGTCATTGCCCCGTCTTGAAGATCCAGATCGCGAGTTGGCCGATCGCGGTCGTCCAGATCGCGACGACGAGCACGAGCCCGATCGTCACGAGTGTCGCCGACACCCACTCTTCTCGGCTCGGCCACGTCACGCGCTTCATCTCCGACCAGATCGCGCGCAAGCCGTCTTGAAACGCGCGAAATCGTCGCTCGCGTTCTTCGACGCGCGCCTCTGCCGCCTTATCGCGGGGCTTCGGAGGGTTTTTCCCGTCGTTCAACATCTTGCCGTCCGGCGGATCCTTGATACCTTTCACGACTATTTCGCTTCTTGCTTCCGGCGACATACTGGCAGGGCGGACAGGACTCGAACCTGCAACCAACGGTTTTGGAGACCGCTACTCTACCAATTGAGCTACCGCCCTACGCCGCCGGCCTCTCCTATCGCGTTTCTTTGTGCGGCTTGTGGCACTTGCACCACTTGCAATACTTCTTGATCTCGAGCCGCGCCGTGGTGTGCTGACGGTTCTTCATCGACGTGTAGTTGCGGCGTTTGCAGTCGCCGCACGCGAGCGTGATGATGACCCGGTTTTCTTTCTTCGCCATCTCTACTCGCCTACTCGATGACCTTGGTGACGACGCCCGCGCCGACCGTGCGGCCGCCCTCGCGGATCGCGAAGCGCAAGCCTTCCTCGCACGCGATCGGCGTGATCAGCTCCACCACCATCCGCACGTTGTCGCCCGGCATGACCATCTCGACGCCTTCCGGCAGCGAGATCGAACCGGTGACATCCGTCGTCCGGAAATAGAACTGCGGACGGTAGTTCGAGAAGAACGGCGTGTGACG
>DASQJC010000348.1:0-2515 GCA_035631255.1 Candidatus Eremiobacteraceae bacterium
TGAAGCCGCTTATTACGGCTTCATCGCTGTTTGGAGCTTCGCGAGATCGGCGTCGGTCAGCGCTTTGAGGTCGTCGAACGCGGCGTACTCCGCTTTCGTCGGCGCCTGGTATGCGAGGTCGAGCGAGTTCATCAGGAACGCGAGCTGCTCGTGCAGCTTGCTTTCGTGAAGCAGATCGCCCTCGCTCGAGCGGATGTCGAACTGCACGAGGTCGTCGAGGACGGCGTCGACCTGCCTGCGCTGCGCCGCCGGCATCTTGTCGCGGGCGACGAGAGCGGCGTTGACCGTCTTGTCGAGCGAGTCGAGATAGTCGCTGATCTTCATCGCGAACGCAAGACGCGCTTGCAGATCGCCGTCGGCGGGATGAAGCCTCGGATCGAGCGCGACGTGGAACGTCTTGCGCATCGTCGTGTTGCCGTACGCGAGCACTGCCGTGTAAGTGCCGGGGACGATCGTCGGGCCGATCGTGCCCGAGCTGAAATCGTCCGCTGTGGCGTCGTGAAGGCCGGTCACTTCGGTCGCAGGCGCATAACGCAGATCCCACTGGAACTTGTTCATCCCAGGGCTTATCGCGGTCAGTTTGTGCAGATCGTAGGCGTTCTGCGCCGGCTGGTCGAGCAGTGCGAGATCGGCGAACGCGATCTCCTTCGGCTTCTTTTCCTTCAAGTGCAGATCGAATGCCCTCACCGTCTTGCCGCCGGCATCGAGGAACGTAAGCTTCACCGGCGTCTTACCATCGTAGCTCTTCGGTATGTCGAAGTAGACGCTCGCGCCGTATTCGGGATTGTCGCCGATGTCGGGGATCGGGAAACCGGAGTTCCCATAGGCGTGTGAAAGCCACACGGTCTCCGGCGCGAAGAGCTGCGCGCTCGACGTCGTCGTGCTCGATTCACGCGCGAGCTGTTCGACGAGCGCGAGATCGTCCAAGATCCAAAACGCGCGGCCGTGCGTCGCGACGGCGACTTCACCTTGTCGTGCGTTGAACTGAAGGTCGCGTACCTGGACGCCGGGCAGGTTGAGCGTCATCGGCTGCCAGTTCGCGCCGGCGTCGAGACTGACATAGACGGTACTTCGCGTGCCGGCGAACATGACGCGCGGCTCGCGCGGATCTTGGCGGACGACGAACACGTATTGATCCGATGGGATGCCCGTCGTCATCGGCGTCCATGTCGCGCCGTAATCGGTCGTCTTGTAGATGTACGGATGGAAATCGTCCCACATGAACCGCGAGGACGTGACGTACGCAGCGCCTTGATCGGTATTCGACGGCTCGATGCTGCTGATCTGCGCCCATTGGGGCAGAGTCGGGGGCGTTACGAGTTTCCAATTCGCGCCGCCGTCGGTCGTGACGTGCACGAGTCCATCGGCGGAGCCTGCCCACATGACGTTCGCGTTGAGCGGCGAGATATTGAATGACGCGATGTCGGGGAACGTCTCGGCGCCGGTTTGATCGAAGTAGATCTGGCCGCCGCTAGGCGCCTCGCTCGTCTTATCGTTGCGCGTGAGATCGGGGCTCAGAACAGTCCACGTCTGTCCGAAGTCGTCGCTCTTGAAGACGACTTGCGCGGTCTCGAAGAGCTCGTCCGGCTTCACGGGCGAGAACATGACCGGATGCGTCCAGCCGAAGCGGTACTTCGTCTCGCCCGCCGATGCGCCGGCCATGTAGCGCGGCCAAGGGCTGACGTTTTTCTGTTCGCCGGTCGAGGTGTCGAGACGCGCGAACGCGCTGTAGTAGCCTGAGCCGTACGTGATGTTGGGGTTGCGCGGGTCGACGGCGACGTACGTGCTTTCGCCGAGCGCGACCGTGTGCCACACGCCGAGGGTCAGGCCTTCGTTCGATGCGCTCGGACCTTCGTACGCGCCATCATCTTGCTGCGCGCCGTAGACGTGGTATGGAAATTGGCTGTCGAGCGCGATGTGATAAAACTGGCCTGTCGGCTGGTTGTTCTCGCTGCTCCACGTTTTGCCGCCGTCGACAGACACGGTCGCTCCGCCGTCATCACCTTCGAGCAAGATATTCGTGTTGCGCGGGTTGATCCAGATGATGTGGTGGTCGCCCGGGGGCATGAGCGCCTTCCACGTCTTGCCGCCGTTCGTGGATTTCCAGACGCTGTCGACTTCCGGCGCGAACACCGTGTTCGGGTTCGTCGGGTCGGCATAGATCGCCATATAGTAGAAGGCACGCTGACGGAGCTTCCACTCGCTGTTGACGCGATGCCACGTCGCACCGCCGTCGCTCGACCGGAAGACGCCGCCGTCGTCCGCCTGGACGATCGCGTAGACGACGTTCGGGCTGGACGCCGCGACCGCGAGACCCATCTTGCGGAGAAGGCCGGTCGCGAACCCGGGGTTGGTCGAGATCTTCGTCCAGTTGGCGCCGCCGTCGGTCGTCTTGTAGATGCCGCTGCCCGGGCCGCCGCTCTCGAGGTGCCACGGCTGGCGTTGCGCCTGCCACAGCGATGCGTAAAGCGTATCCGGATGTTGCGGATCAATGACGACATCATTCGCGCCGGTC
>DASQJC010000349.1:0-2733 GCA_035631255.1 Candidatus Eremiobacteraceae bacterium
CGCTGAAACGCCTATGAAATTACGGCTGGGCCGGTTGGTGCTGTTGCATGAGTGTCGCGATCGCACGCGGTTCCGTCGATCCCATCGCGAGCAGTCGCGCGTTGAAGTCGGCGACGCTGAACCGGTTCCCGAGCGAGCGCATCTCGGCGTTCCTCTCTTGCGTGATCGCATCGAGTCCGACGAAATACGACGAGAGCTGATCGTGCGACACCTCGAGGCGATGCCACTTGTTCACCGCCTGCGCGCTGTCTTGAAACGCTTTTTGTTCGAGAAAACCGACGCACTGCGATTCGGTCAGATCGCCCGTGTGATATTCGGCGTCGATGATCGCGTTCGAATACTCGCGCAACCGCCACTTGAGCTGGAAGAGCTTCAAGCGGGGATCGTGATTGCCGTAACCCGAATCCATCATCATTCCTTCGGAATAGACCGCCCAACCCTCGACGAACGAGCCGTTCGCAAATACGCGCCGCACGAGCGACGGCACTTGGGCGTTGTAGCGGAACTGGACGTAGTGGCCCGGCACGGCTTCGTGGAGCGATAGTATCTGCATCTCGTAGTCGTTGTAGTCGCGCAGGTACGACGTCACGTGATCTTGCGTCCAATCCGCCGGTATGCGATCGATATAGTAGAAGGAAGACGCGAGCGGCGTGAACGGACCGGTCGGATCGAGACCGGCTCCCGCGATGCCCGCTTTGAAGGCCGGCGTCGGTACGACTTTCAACGTGTCGGGCGACGGCAAGACGACGACCGGATCTTTGCGCAAGAAGTCCATGAGACCGGCGACGTCCGCCTTTGCGGTCGAGAAGACTTGATCGCGCGTCGGGTGATCGTCGGCGAGCTTGTCGAGCACTTCGCCGACGACGGCATCGATGAGCGCGTCACCCTTTTCGGTGTGCACGCGTCCGGGGAAGAGCTGCTTGTCGAGCGGCTGAGCCAATTCGAACATCTGCTCCCGGGTCTGCGCGAATGCGGCTTTCGCGCGTGCGACGAGGACATCGCGCGGCGTGTCGGTGCCGTCGACGAGCTTCAGATCGCGATTGAAGACCGCGGCGCCGACGCGCGGGTTGCCATCCGAGCGCTTGAGGAGCGGCCCCGAGAGGAACGCCTGCAAGTCCTTGAGGCTCGCGATCGTCGTCGGCAGCGCGGCGAGCACGGCCGCGTGCGTCGCGGGTGATGCTTGTGCGCTCATCTGCACGACGTCGTTCTGATAGAAATCGATGTTGCCCGCGTTCTGATCGATGGCGAGCTGCGTGAAGACGAGCGGCGGACGCTTGAGATTCTCTTCGGCGGCCTTGACGAGCTGTGGGATGAGCCGCATGCGCACGGCGACGTGCTTCATGCGCTCGTCGAGCGGTGCGTATTCGCGACTCGTCAACTGATACGCGGCATCTCCGATCGCGCCGACGTAGATCGTCGGATCGGTCTGTTCGGGATGGAGCGCACCTTCTTCGAATAGTTGCGAGTCAATGCCGTCGAGCAGCGTGCGCTGGTCGGCGACGTCGTCGGCCGACATCAGCGACGGGTCGAGGCCGGCGAATCGGTCGCGCCAGGACTGGAGCCATTTCTGATCTTCTGCGTTCGCTGCAGCCGAGTAGTCGGGCAGAGCGTCGTCGTGCGTGTGGATGCCGATCGAATCTGCGAAGAGCGGATCGCGCGCTTCGCTCTCTTTGAGATACGTGTTGACTAACGCAGAGAAGGCCACGGCATATTGCCCCGCTGTGCCCGCAACAGTCACGTTCTCGTGAGCGGACCCCGGCGCGACGGATCCTAAAATTGCCAAAATCGCCGCGAGCGCAAGTCTTCGCATTGTCGACATCCCTCCCGCGCGATGCTTTGAAGGTGACGTCGCGCGGGCCTGCGCAATGAGCCGCATGCCGAAAGCCGATTATTCGTTCACGCCGGACGAGAACGCGAACAAACTGCTCGCCTCGAGCGGCACCGCGCTCCTCATCGGCCTCTGTCTCGAGCAGCAGGTGCGATCGGCGAAGGCGATGTCGGGTCCGTACGTCTTGAAGGAGCGGCTCGGGCATCTCGATGCGGCGAAGATCGCGAAGGTTCCGGACGCGAAGATCCAGGCTGTGTTCCGCAAGCCTCCAGCGATCCATCGGTTCCCAGGGATGATGGCGAAACGCGTCAAGGCGCTGTGTGCGCGGATCGCCGACGACTACGGTAACGACGGATCACGCGTGTGGGCGCGTCAGACATCCGCGGAAGAAGTCTATCGGCGGTTGATGGACCTGCCTGGGTTTGGCGACGATAAAGCGGCGAGCGGCGTCCGCATCCTCGGGAAATTCGGTGGCCGGCCGCTCGACGGCTGGCGCCGCTACTCGACCGACGAATATCTGCCGTGGCTCTACAAAGACGGCGAACGCGTCGACTGACTGAGTCTTAAAAGGAGCGGTCGAGATTTATCTCGACCGCCGCGGCCTTCCCAGTGTAAGCTCGTCTCCGGTCGAGCTAAAGCTCGACCGCTACAGATCTATTCCTGAATCTTCTTTGCGAGATCGATCAGGGCGGCGGTCACCTCGTCCGGTGCTTCGACCGGCGATAGGTGGCCGGCACCGGAGATCGGCACGAACTTCGAGCCTTTGATCGCTGCCGCCATCGCCTGACCTTCGGATAACGCGACGACTGGATCGTCGGTGCCGTGGATCACCGCGACCGGAACGCGGATCGTACCGAGCATGCTGCGCGAGTCTCGTCGGCTCGCCATCGCGCGTTGCGCGACCA
>DASQJC010000350.1:0-5392 GCA_035631255.1 Candidatus Eremiobacteraceae bacterium
GATCGCCGCCCACTCGTTTGAACGGTCCGGCGTGGGATTCCCAGCTACGACGAAGACGTCGTCGTCGTCGGACGTGAGCAGCCAAATTTGAACTGATCCGACTGTTCTCCAATCGCCGGTACCGCCAATATCGAGATCTACGCCCCACCCTCTAACGATCAACCGTAGCCGTGACCAGAATGCTCGCGACCACGAGTCACGCCTCTCAACTGCTGCCTTTTCGCTAGCGCTGAGGAATACCGGGCGCGGCTCACCCCCAATACGCAGTTCTTTTGACAACGTATGGTAGCTGCAAATCACGCCCTCCCAAAAAGGAAAGGGTCTCGACATAGAGCCTTCGTCGGTGAGTAAAACGTCCTTTTGAATGTCTCGGCCAAGCAAAACCATGAAGTCCAACAACGAATCGATCGCCGGTCTTCCCTTGACCTGACGTGGATCGACATCGATTTCGATCTCGCTAGCGGTGAAGAAGTGGCAATTCAAGTCCATTCCAGCCAACTGAAAACTCATGAGTCGCGTTTGGCTGTCGGGGTTCGAGTCAAAGTACTCATTCGCCGACAGGGGCGGCGAAAGCGGATTGTCGCCCTCCCTATAAATCGTTGGCAATTGTTGCGCTCGGATGAGGTCGATGAGGCATTGCCAGTCATCAATGACCGTCTCTAGGACGACCAGGTCTCTCAGCGCGCCATCGGGCTTGAGCCGCATTTCAATTTCGGCATAGTCGTCCGGTGACAACGTGATGTGCATGCCGAGTCTCGCCTTGCCTCAACGTTCGATCGTTTTGCTGGGAGATTCCGGAATTCTCATCTACCGCCGCGGGCCTTACTTTGGCAAATGGCTCGCGCGATCGCCGTGCTTCTCGTGCTTCACCGGCTCATCCGGATCGCGCACGTCGAGTTCGGACAATCGGAAGAACACGATCTTGTCGTCGGGCGGGAACTTCACTTTGACGAGCGGATTCTCGCGCGGTACCGCGGCGACGATCGCGTGCACGATACCCGTCGCGCCGACGTGCTCGCGATGGACGTCGGTGTAATACGGCGGTTCATCGCCGGACGCGCGGACGAGTGCCGCCATACCGACGATCGATTTCGGTCGTTCGTTCATCTCGAATTCGGATCCGCAAAGGGCGGGGTGCGAGGAAAACGTATAGTTCGGTCATGACGGAGCCGAACCATGCGACGGTCGGATGCGCGTTCGCGAGCGACGATGCGATCGTCGCGGCGATGCGCAAGCTCTCCGACGACGGCATGGTCTCCGCCTGGCGCGTCGGGGCGGTCGACAAAGAGCGTGCGGCGCGCATCGCCCTCGCGGCGGGTGCAGCGAACGATCTCGACCCGCTCGATCCCTTCGCTGGCGTGCAGGGGGTCGCATCAGGACCCGATGCGACGTATGGCGTCAATCGCGGCGCAGTCGTCGGTGGCGTCGCCGGGGCGCTTGCCGGTTTGGCCGCCGGCCCGACGAGCGTCGGCGCGCTCATGCCCGTCGACCCGCAGTTACGCACACTCGCTGCGGCGCTGCTTTTCTTCGCCGTCGGCGTCGCAGCAGGCGGCGTGCTCGGAGGCGCATTCGGAAAGCGGCCGTCGACCCACGCCGGTTTTCAGCTCATCGATGCGATGGAGGCGGGCGGCGTCGCAGCGATCGGTTTGATCGAGCCGGCCCGGATCGACGATGTGCGACGTGTGCTCGGCGAAGGCGGCGCCGCCGAGATCGTCGTCATCTCGCACTGATCATGGAATGGCTTCGCTTCACCGACATCGAGCGTTTCTACGGCGCTCGACCGGTTCTCGAAGGCGCATCCGGCGTTCTCCGCGACGGCGACAAAGTCGCGCTCGTCGGCGCGAACGGGTCGGGAAAGTCGACGCTCGTTCGGATCCTCGCCGCCATCGATGCGCCCGACGGCGGATCGGTGACGCGGGCGCGCGATAGCCGGGCGGGCTACGTCGGTCAAGAAGCGCTCTCCGATCCCGACGCTCGACTGCGCGCGGTCATGGATTCGGCGTTTGCGATGGTGCGCGAAGAGGAGCGAGCCTTGCGCGCCCAAGAGGAACGTATCGCGGATGCGGCACAGCGCGGCGATACTGAGTCCGAATCGAAGCTCTTGAAGGCCTACTCCGAGGCACGAGAAGTGCACGAGCGGCACGGCGGCGCTGGTTTCGAGCGGCGCATGCGATCTATGCTGTCCGCGTTCGGCCTTGCTGAAGCGGATCTCGACCGGCCGATCGGCGAGCTCTCCGGTGGGCAGCGGACGCGGGCGGCCATCGCGCGCGCACTGCTCGAAGATCCGGACTACCTCATCCTTGACGAACCGACGAATCATCTCGATCTCGATGGGACTCGTTTCCTGGAAGAGCTTATCGTGCGCGATCGTCGGGCGGCGCTTGTCGTCTCCCACGACCGTTACTTCCTCGACCGCGTCGCTTCGGTCATTTGGGAACTCGAAGATGGGCGGATCACGGCGTACCCGCGGCCCGAAGGCAAGCCTGCGTATACGTCGTACGTCGACGCTCGCCGTCAACGCGACGAAGAAGCGCGCCGCCTTCACGACCTGTTCATCGCGGAGCGCGAGCGTCAGCGGGCGGCGATCGCCGAGCTGCGCACGCACGGTTCCCACAACTACGCGCAAGTGCGCAGCCGCGAGAAGATGTTCGCGCGGCTTGAGGATCCTGGAGCGCCGAAGGGCAAGCGCACGTCGGTCGGCCTGCAATTGTCGGCGTCACGCGAGGCGACCCGCGGCTTCGCGCTCGTCGCAGACGCCCTCGCGAAGTCGTATCGGGATCGACTCTTCGCCGATCTCGGATTCGAGGTCGCGCGCGGTGAGCGCATTGCAGTCGTCGGTCCGAACGGTTCCGGAAAGTCGACACTGTTGAAGATAGTCGCCGGCGTCGTGGAGCCGGATTCGGGTTCGGTGTCGTTCGCGTCGGGCGTGCAACCGGTCTATTTCTCCCAAGACTCAGCCGCAGAGCTTACGCCGGGCGCGCGTGCCGTTGACATCATCACAGATGGCGGTCGCGTGAAGCCCCAACAGGCCCGATCGTTGCTCGGCCGGATGGGCTTGGGGGGCGAACAGGCGGACAAGGTCGTCGACGAGTTCTCGGGCGGCGAAAGACGTCGCGTCATGATCGCGCGCCTGATGACGCGCGACTCGGATTGCCTGCTGCTCGACGAGCCGACGAACGATCTCGACATCGACAGCCGCGAGGCGCTCGAGAACGCGCTCGACGGATTCGGCGGCGCGATGCTCGTCGTCTCGCACGACCGCTACTTGCTTCGACGCCTCGCGGATCGCGTTCTCGCGCTTCGCGACGGCCGGTGGACGATGTTCGACGGCGGCTACGAAGCGTTCGAACAGTCCTTGCGAGCCGGCTCGAAGAAGCCGGTCGACGCGCTCGCGGTTTCGCGCGACGGTTCGCCGGACGACGACGTCGATCGTCCACTCATCGTATTGTCGAAGAACAAACGAGCATCGCTCGAGCGCGACCTCGCAGACCGCGAGGCGGAGATAGAACGCCTCGAACGGCGCTGCGAGGAGCTCGAGGCGGCCTACGCCGATCCCGAGCTCTACGTCGATCCTCGTCGCGTCAAAGAGGTGCGGTCGGAGTTGGAATCGGTGCGCGCGGCGACCGAGCGCGCGACGCGCGCGTGGGAGCATCTCGTCGAGACGCTCGGCGACGAATCTTCGTGATGCTCGAGAGCGCGATCGGAGCGAGCCCGTACGAAGCGCTCGACTCACCCGAGGGCGCGGCGCTTCTCGATGCCCTTGCCGGCTTTGATGAGGAACATGCCGCGGCAGCCGCCCAGCGTGCGCGGTCCCTCGCGACTCCCGACGTGGCTCGTGCGGCCCTAGCGACGACTTTCGCAAGACGCCGTGCGCGCGCGTCAGGGAAGTTCGCTGATCCGGATTCGATGTTCTTCACGCGCGCCGGCTACGAGCAGTCGACGTCAGAGGCGGTCGCGCGACATCGAGCCGGACGCTTCGCTGGCATGAGCGCGGTCGCGGAGCTATGCTGCGGCATCGGATCGGACACGATTGCGCTCGCCGAGCGCGTCGATCGCGTCCACGCTTGCGATCTTGATCCGGATGCTTTGGCATGCGCGTCCTACAACGTGCGCGCCCGCGGAATGGATCACAAGGTGAAGCTGACGCCCGGCGATGCATCGCAGGTTTCACTTGAAGGCATGTCGGCAGCCTTCGCCGACCCGTCGCGGCGGCCAAGAGATGAACGCGTTCGCGATGTCGAGGCGTATTCACCACCGCTGCAAGCGCTGCTTGCGCGCGCGCACGAGTTGCCCGGTGGCAGGCTTAGCGTCAAAGTCGCGCCCGGCATCGATCTTGCCGATCTTTCGATCACGGCGTCGTTGCGCGGGTTGCCGTTAGAAGCTGAATTCATCTCCGTACGAGGCACGTGCAAGGAAGCTGCACTTTGGTGCGGCGCGTTCGCGCGGGCCGACGACGCTCGGAGTGCGACCGCTATCGACGCGAGCGGCGTGCACGTAATCGACGGCGACCCGTCCATTGTGGGTGAAACGGGACCCATCCAAGATCATGTCGGCGAACCCGATCCGGCCGTTATCCGATCCGGTTTGCTCGGCGCGCTCTGCGCGAACCGGCACTGGCGCGTGCTCGATCGACGTGTCGCTTACGTGACCAACGACAAGCCGGTAGACGACACATTCGTTCATTGGTACCGCGTTCGCGATCTGATGACGTTCGGCATCAAACGTCTACGCGAATACTTGCGCGAACGCAACATCGGCGAGCTCGTCATCAAGACCCGCGCCTTCCCGCTCAAACCGGACGAACTGAGAATACTATTGAAGCCGCATGGCTCCAATAAAGCGACGCTCATCTGTACGACGATCCAAGGGAAGAAGACGGCGATCGTCTGCGACGCCGTTCAGCGTCCGAACGTAGCGGTCGAGCTTTAGCTCGACCGGAGGCGACCCCTCAATGTGAGATCGCGCCGGTCGAGATAAATCTCGACCGCTCCTAAAAGGTCGACCGCTCCCGAATCACCGAACGGCGAGGCGTGCTCGATGCAGTGATCACCGCAGGTGGACGCTTATCGCCCGACGCTGCGGCGCGTTTCGGTACCGATGTCAAGGCGCTCGTTCGCATAAACGGCAAGCCGATGATCGCGACCGTCGTCGAGGCGCTCCGCGGGATGCGAAACGTCGGCCGGCTCGTTGTCGTCGGCCCTCCGGCTGCGCGACAGGCGGTGAACGTCGATCGATGGATCGACGAATTCCCGACAGGAGAAGAGAACCTTATCGCAGCGATCAACGCCGCGTCGACGGAGCGCATGATACTGTCTGCGTCGGATCTCCCGTTCGTGACGCCCGCGAGCTACGAGGACCTCGTCGAGAAGACAGGCGACGACGTTGATGCGTG
>DASQJC010000351.1:0-8050 GCA_035631255.1 Candidatus Eremiobacteraceae bacterium
AGTACGGCGATCTGAGCCACCTCCACACCGCCTTCCTCGTCGAGTCGGATGGCGGTAAGATGGACGGCTTCGACCTCGAGAAGGTCAACACGGATAAGAAGAACGGACAAAAGCCGAATCCGCTGACGTATACGCAGCAGAGCGACGTTCAACCGTACTGGGATATCGCGAGTCAGAGCGCGGTCGCCGACAACATGTACGCCTCTGTGACCGGTCCGAGCTATCCGGCACATCTTTATCTGATCGCAGGCCAAGCTTCGGACATCATCGGCCTACCGAATGGCCGGCCGTGGGGTTGCGATGCACCGGCGGGCACGAAGACGCCCATTCTCGTCAACAACAAGCAGATCGAAGGGCCGTATCCGTGCTTCGATTGGACGACGCTCGCCGACGAACTCGATCAGGCGGGCCTCACGTGGAAGTTCTATGCGCCCTATCCGACGCCGCCGTATCCGGTCAGCGACTGGTCGACGTACCTCTCGATCAATCACATCTTCAACGGCCCGGATTGGTCGACGCACGTCGTGACGCCGGAGACGACGATTCTCACCGACATCCAGAACAGCCAGCTCCCGCATGTCTCCTGGGTGACGCCCAAGAACTCGAACTCGGATCACGCGGATAACGGGCGTGACTACGGACCTTCATGGATCGCCTCGATCGTCAACGCGGTCGGCGCGAACCCGCAGTACGCGCAGAACACCGTCATCTTCGTGACCTGGGACGAATGGGGCGGCTGGTGGGATCACGTCTATCCGCCGGTGGTCGATGAATACGGCCTCGGATTCCGGGTGCCGCTGATCATCGCCTCAGGCTGGACGAAACCGGACTACGTATCGCATGTGCAGCACGAGTTCGGGAGCATCTTGCGGTTCACCGAGGAGAACTGGGGCCTCAACCAGCTCAGCGTGTCGGACGGCCGTGCCGACGACCTCTCGGACGTCTTCGACTTCACTGCGTCGCCGCATCCGATCGGTGGGATCAACGCGCCGCTGAAGCCGCAGTTCTTCATCCATCAACCTCGCGATCCGAATCCGGTGGACACCGATCAATGATGAAAATCAAGGAAGCGATCACCATCGCCGCGGCGGCGGCGATGGTGACGGTGGGGAGCGCACCCGTGCAAGCGAGTGCGTCGAACCCGCTGCCACGGACGGCACCGTTCCATTCGTCGCAGCGCCCGCAACCGACCGGCCGCCGATTCAACGTCGGGTTGGCGAACATCCAGCATATCGTCGTCATCATGATGGAGAATCGTTCGTTCGACAGCTACTTCGGAACGTATCCGGGAGCAGACGGGCTACCGACGAAAAACGGGCAGTTCACCGTATGCGAACCAGATCCGAACACGGGTCAGTGCGTCTATCCGTTCCACGATACTGCGCTCGTCAACTACGGCGCGGGTCATGGCGAGCAAGCGTTCAACACCGATCTCGACGGCGGCAAGATGGACGGATTCATCAAGGAGGCGGAGCGCACGGGCGGGCACGATCCGAATCCCGATGAAGTCATGGGGTACCACACCGCTGCGGAGCTGCCAGTCTACTGGGGCTACGCGCAAAACTATGTGCTCCAAGATCAGATGTATTCCGCGACGAGCTCGTGGAGCGCGATCGCGCATCTGTACTTGGTCTCGGCTTGGTCCGCGCATTGCACCGTGCCGAGCAATCCGATGACGTGTTCGACGACGCTCGACGTCAACTACCACAAGAGCCAAGCGAACGAATTCCCGTGGACGGACATCACGTGGCTGCTTCACGCTGCGAACGTATCGTGGGGTTACTACGTGTATCCCGACAACCGCGGGCAGCAGATGGCGTTTGAGGATCCGGACGAAGGTGCGGCGCCGTTCCAAGCCTACAACATCGGGAGCGATTGGAACCCGCTTCCCGATTTCGACGACGTGAAGGCGGACAACCAGTTGTCGAATATCCAGCCGGGCGTCAACTTCGAGGCCGCTGCTCAAGCCGGATCGTTGCCGGCGGTTTCGTGGGTGATCCCCAATTTCAAGTTCAGCGATCATCCGCCGTCCTCGGTCGCCGACGGGCAGGCGTTCGTCTCGAAACTCGTCAACGACGTCATGAACGGTCCCGATTGGAGTTCGACCGCGATCTTCGTGACGTGGGATGACTGGGGCGGATTTTTCGATCAGGTCGTTCCGCCGAAAGTCGACGCGGGCGGTTACGGGTTCCGCGTTCCCGGCCTCGTCATCAGTCCATGGGCGAAACACAACTACATCGATCATCAAGAGCTGTCGTTCGACGCGTACCTGAAGTTCATCGAGGACGTGTTCTTGAATTCGGCTCGGATCGATCCGAATACGGACGGACGGCCGGATTCGCGGCCTGACGTACGCGAGGATTATCCGAACCTCGGCGATCTCACGAACGACTTCGACTTCTCGCAGCAACCGCCGTCGATGTGGCACCCGATACGACGCAGCCCCTGATCGAGCCGCCGCCGCGTGGGTGAACCGCGCGACGGCATCGCTATTGGCATAGACGCCGGCGGCACTAAGACGCTCGGCGTCCTTGTCGATGCGGCGGGCGATGAGCTTGGCCGATCGAGAGCGCAGGGGGCTAATCCCTGGAGTTCCGGACGCGATGCTGCGAGGCTCGCGATCGCATCGGTGATCGAGCCGTTGCTCTCGGGAGCCCGAGTCCAGGCGGTTTGTTTGGGCAGTGCGGGAATAACCCGCGACGGCGGGCATGAGGCCGCAGAAGAAGATCTGCGCGCGATCGTGCCTCCGGGCGTCGTGATTTCCGTGTGCACCGATGCTGTGGCGGCGCTCGGGATCGTCGGTTCCCAGAGGCCGGCGGTTGTCGTCATCGCCGGCACCGGCAGCATCGTCTACGGCGAACGCAGCGATCGTTCTGCGACACGGCTTGGCGGGCACGGCGCGCTCATCGGCGATGCGGGCAGCGGCGCGGCACTCGGGCTGGCGGCGCTCCGGCATACGGCAAGGGCGCTCGATCGCGACGCACCGCGCGGGCCGCTGTCCGACGCGATTTCCGTGCGGCTCGGACTGCGTCGCTCCGGCGAGGTCCTCGAGCGGATCGGATGGCCGAACTTCGACATTGCGCTCGTCGCGTCGCTTTCGCCGCTGGTCGCGCAAGCTTTGGAGCAAGGCGATGATGCGGCTCGGCGAATCGTCGAAACAGAAGCAAGAGCGCTCGCCGAAGATGCTCGGTACGTCGCGACGCTCGTCCGGACGGATGCGCCGCTCGCCGCGATCTTTGTGGGCTCGATCCTCGGCGTATTTCGACCGATCCGCGATGCAGTCGAAAATGCGCTGAGCGAAACAGGCCTGATCGCGCTCCATGAAAACGTCGAACCGGCCCTCGGCGCCGCTCGCCTCGCGCTCGACCTGCTCCGCTAACGTCCGACCGTTCGCGCGAAAAGGAGCGGTCGACCTTTATGGTCGACCGCCGCGGCCTCTCCGCTGAAGTAATGTAGTAGGCCGACCGAAGGTCGGCTGCCGAGCTTCGCTCGGCCTACTACGTCGGTGGTTATACGCTAAAGATCAGCAGCCGTAACCCTTGCAGCCGCCGCCTCCGGACGAGATAGTCGCTTCCGGTCCCGGAGTCGCATTGACGTTTACGACGACGCCGTCTTGCATACCGTCGGAGAAGTGGATGCCGCAGATGACGAAGAGGTTGCCCGTTGTTCCCGTAACGGTCAGCGGACCGACGGACGCGCCAGCGGCGATCGGGCCGCTCATGTAACCCGGTCCGAAGATGCCGCCGTTCTGCGCGGTCGAGGTGCTTTGCGGCCCGGGCGTCGGGTACGACGAGAACACGTTGATCGTGTGCTCGGTCGTGTCGTTATTTGTGATCGTGATCTGCTCGCCGGGCGCGAACGCCATGACCTGTGCGTGCGCCTGCTGCGTGTAGCCGCTGACGGTGCCGAACGGGTTACCCGTGTTGATCGAGCCGTTGCCGTTGCCGAAGAAGTTGATGTGGACGATCGGGCCGGCCGACGGTGTCGGGCTTGGCGGAGGCGGAGGAGGCGGGTTGTAGGCACTGCCGCCGCCGCCGTAACCGCCGCCACCGCAACCTTGGATGACGACTGCAGCCAGCGTGGCGAGGGCCGACCCGATGACGAGCTGCCGGGTGAGAGCCGAGATTTTCATAAAGCCTCCTCCGATATCAGAGCCGCAAACACGAGGCGCCGATGCTGAAAGGATAGCGAGACCTACTGAAATCCGGCTGAAGCCGCGGAGCTAGTCCCCTTTATGAAAATCCGGCCCGTTCTCGACCGAGCTGAAACCGACGCGCTTATGCGACCCATCGCAGAACGGTTTGTCCTCCGAATGGCCGCAACGGCAAAGCTTCGTGATCGTTTGCGTGACGAGGACTCGGCCGCTCGGCGTGACGACGCGAATCGTCCCTTTGACGAGATTCGGCCCCCGATCGAGTGGCGTGATCGTGACGACGGATTCCTCGCTCGGCTGGTCAGTCATCGGTGACTCCTTTTTTCAGAAATGACGTCGCTATTGCATACGCGATGACGGCGCGTTCGGATGAACACGCCGTCTAAAACGCCCTCGCGGTCTGTTGTCAGGGGCCGGGTCCTGGGTCGACTGCGACGCCGTACGGCACATTACCGTTCAGTCCGGCATCGTATTTCCTTTCGGGCGTTCCGCCGTTACAGGCCGAGTATGCGTTCTCTTCTATGAAACCGCCGGCGTTCGTCTTGTAGATGTCGCCGTTCGAACGATCGAATGCGATGTACATCTCGCTGCCGTTCGTCTGGTCGGCGCTGCACATCGAAAAGTTCGGCTGGAAATAAAACGTTCCGGAGTTCGCGTTCTGGACCGCGATATTGCCGGCATTGTCGAAAGCGACACCCTCCATCGAGGCCGGGAAGTCCGATATTTCGATAAGGCCGGGGCCCCGCGCATGAACGAACTCGTCGCAGTCGCCGCCCGGCGCGTTGTCGTCGAAGCACACGATGAGCTCGTGGTGCTCGTCAACGGCGATGCCGGTGGGGTTGCCGAATGTCGGGTCTTTGATGACGCGTGAGATCGACGTGTTGCCCGGAGCGTACACGGATACGCTGCCGCTTGCGCTGTTGGCGTCCTGATTGTTTGCGACGTAGACCGTGCCGTCCGAGTCGACTTTGACGTCGATCGGGAAATGACCCGAGTCGTCGAGCGTGCGCACGAGCTTCGTCGAGCCCTTCGCATACACGGGCACGTTCTGAGCGCCGAAGTTCGCGATATAGACGTTGCCTGCCGAATCGACGCCGACGCCGTTCGGCAGCGATAAGCCCGTGATCGAGCCCGCGACTCGATTCACTCCATGCACGTACCAGACGCACGTGTTCGCGGTGAACTCGCACGCGTAGATGAGGGTCTGCGAAGCAACGGGCTTGACTTGGTCGCCGGCTGGAGGACGAGCGATGACGGGATTCGTCGACGGCGCGTTCGCGGCGCAGCCTGCGAAAAACGAGATCGCGGCCGATGCCGCAACAGCGACGAGAGTTCGTTCGATACGCATGACGACGACCTCCAACGGGCGAGCGCCACGTCGCTAGGCAGCGCGGCGATCCAGATGAACGGTAGATGTCGCGCCTTCAAAAGAGCGCGTAAAGCGTCCTTGAGCCCGCAGGCTCAAGTCCTACCTCAGCCCGGCGCTCGGCCGGTCATCGAGGGGTCAGTGGGCGCTAACGCGCGTTTAATCATGTCGCGCGGAGGCGAGGGTATGATTTTCCAATCGGGGCAGCACGAGGACCGTCTGAGGTATTTCGACCCATGCATCGCAACGTCGCCTGGTTCGCAGCGTTATGCGCCTGCATAGCTCTCAGCGCGTGTGGCGGCGGAGGCTCGGTGTCGCCGCCGCCGTCGCAATCGACGCCGGCGGCGCGATCGCCGATCAAGCATGTCATCATCATCGTCCAAGAAAACCGTACCGTCGACGATCTATTCAACGGATTCCCCGGCGCGGACACGGTGACGACCGGCAAGACATCGACCGGCAAGACCGTGCCGCTACGATCGATCCCACTCGAGGCGCATTACGATCTCGACCACAGCCACGCGGGTGTCAACGGCGTGCCTGGCGGTTTCGTCGTCGAGTATGACGGCGGGAAGATGGACGGGTTCGACAAGGAGCCGTCGTATCCGGAAGCCGGATCGTCGCCGCCGCCGTTCCCGGCGTACGGCTTCGTGCCGCAGTCGGAGACGAAACCCTATTTCCAGCTCGCCGAACAGTTCACGTTCGCCGACCACATGTTCCAGACGAACGAAGGGCCGAGTTTCCCGGCGCATCAGTTCCTCATCTCCGGCACGTCGGAGCCCTCAGCCGGCAGCGATATGCTCGCCGCTGAAAACGTCATCTATCCGCAGCACGTGATCAAAGAGAATTCGGGTTGTGATTCGCCTCCCGGAAGCACCGTAGCGCTTATCAACTCGTCGACGGGCGCCGAGACGCAAAACGTCTTCCCGTGCTTCGATCACGAAACGCTATTCGATCTGCTCGATAGTCATAGCATCTCGTGGCGCTACTACACGCCGCAGCCGTTCTTCTTGTGGACCGGTCCTGAAGCGATCAAGCACATCCGTTTCGGTCCGGATTGGTCGAAAGTCTCGGTGCCGGAGACGAACATCTTCAACGACGTCGCGCTCGGCACGTTGCCTGCGGTGTCGTGGGTCGTTCCAACGAGCACGAATTCCGATCACGCGACCTCCAACTCGAAGGCCGGGCCGTCGTGGGTGGGCGACGTCGTCAACGTCGTCGGCACGAGCCAATACTGGAGCGATACTGTCATCTTCGTGACGTGGGATGACTGGGGCGGATGGTACGACCATGTCACCCCGACGATCTACAACAGCTACGAAGACGGCTTTCGGGTTCCGCTCATCGTCATCTCGCCGTTTGCGAAGGCCGGGTACGTCTCGAAGGTCCCGCACGAGTTCGGCAGCATCTTGAAGTTCATCGAAGAGAATTGGGGCCTCGGGTCGCTCGACCAAACCGACCAACGGGCCGATGACTTGGCCGACTGCTTCAACTTCACGCAGACGCCGCTGCCTTACAAACCCGTGTCGACGCTTTTCACGAAAGAGCAGTTGATCCACGCCTGGCGGCCGGAGGCGCCGGACAACGAGTGAACGCGGGGGAGTCGCTCGGCCGGAGTGGAATCCTTCGCGCCCCGCTTCGTGGAGAAGGAGAGGTTTCGATGTATATCTCGGTATTGAAGCTCGCCGTCGTCGACGTCGATCGCGCGGTGGACTTCTACGTGAAAAAACTCGGTTGGGAAAAGACGATGGACGTCGACATGGGCGACGGTTCCCGTTGGGTGACGGTTGCTCCAAGCGGCGAAAAGACAAGCTTCACGCTGACAAAAGAAGGCGAGTCGGCGCTGCCCGCGGCGAGTTCGCCGGGCGTCATCCTCGAAGTCGACGACGTCTTCTCGGCGCAAGACAAGCTCTCGAAGGCCGGCGTCGAGTTCACCGATGACGCGCGCAACGAGCCTTGGGGCGGTTGGGCGATGTTCAAGGACTCCGAAGGCAACGTGATCGGGCTCCATTCGCCGGTGCCTGCGGCTGTGAGCGCTAACTAAGACGCAAACATAAAGCGAAATCGAAAGGTCCGTCAGCCTGACAACGGCTGCCGGACCTTCGACTTTCTCCGCCAAGGACGATTTAGATCTTCTGAGTGAACGAACACCCGGATCGCGGTCGATCGAAGATCACGGCGACCCCGCACGCCGACGTGAACATCTTCTGATTGTCGTGCCCCACGCCCGGCACGAACGCCATATCTTGCGCTGTCCCCTGCGGATGTCGCGCCTTGAGGTATGCCGCATACGCTCTACCGCGTGCGAAGCGATACGGTCCTTGCGCCTCGGCGGCGCACGACGTGTCGAGATCCCATTCGCGGGGATTCGTGTCGGCGGTGCCGAGCAAGTACGTGACATCACGCGTTACAAAACGCCGTTCGTATGCGGTGGGTGTGAGGTCGACGTACGGCGGCACGCCGACGAAACCGTAGCGCCAGTGCGCGAAGCCGGCGCAGCCTTTGATCGGATACGGCCGCTCATCGCCGAA
>DASQJC010000352.1:0-3056 GCA_035631255.1 Candidatus Eremiobacteraceae bacterium
TCGACGCACCCCCGCCGCCGTGGAGCCCAGACGCGGCCTAACGCCAGGGCTGACAGAGCAAATCGAAGCACGCCGGTGATAAACACCGGCGTGCTTTATTGACGCGCTGCCTACAGTTTAGGTACGATTTAGCATCGCAGGGACGGGAGGCTTTTTTCATTTTCTTGGGGAGGGCAGCCGATGCGCATGCGCACGATTTTCGGTGGTCTTTTCGCACTCACGATCTCGACGGGGCTTCTTATCGTCGGAGCGTCTTCGCCGATCTCGGCACGGACCGGCGAGACAAGCTCGAATTGTGATTCCTCGAGCGCCTGCGTTCAAGGTTCGAATAGCGGGAGCGGAGCCGGCGTCGAGGGCGACACAACTGCGGCTTCTCAGACCGCGTTTCGCGCCGGACTCATGGGGATCGACATGGCGAATCCGTCGCTGACGTTTCCGCTCAACAACGTGGGCGCATACGGCAAGTCGGATTTCGGCGCGGGCGTCGCCGGGCAGACGAAACACGGCTTCGGCGTCGTCGCGACGAATTCGGACTTCCTCGTATCTGCGGAAGGCAAGCTGCGGGACGCGGAGCGGCTCGATTTCATCTGCACGGGCGCGATCCACGGTGACGACTGTGCGGTCGTAGGTTCCTATAATGCTTCGTCTCGTGAACGCTCGACCTCAGGCCTTTTCGTTTCGAAGATCGGCATCGGTGTCGTGGGGATCACCGATCGGACGAGCAACAACGTGAACTTCGGCGCCGCCGGTGTTCTTGGCCAAGATACGTCGCTTCAGGGCGGAACGCAGAATCGCGGCCTGGAGGGTGACTCGCAAATGGGCTTCGGCACCCTTGGGTTCACCTTCAATGCGAGCAATTCTACCGGCGTGACTCGTGCCGGTATCCTCGGCGTCGACGACTCGCTCGACGGTGGTACGCTCAACGTCGGAGTCGAGGCGTTCGCTCACGGAACTGGCATGCTCGCATTTTCTGACGCGCCGCTCGCACAGGGCGGCTCTCCGCAAGCACCTGCGATCATGGCGATATGCGGCGGCGGCGGCCCGGCATTCATCGCGAATGACGGCATGGGCTCACCAAGCGGCGACGTCGCATCGCTCGATTGCGCCGGGAACCTCATCATCGCGGGGTCGCTCGTGCAAGGCGGAACTCCGCTCCTCAAGACCAACACGCCGTCGGGACCTGTCGCGACGTATGCAGCGCGGTCGACGCGGCCGGCGATCGAGGACGACGGCGAAGCGCAGATGGTGAACGGTTTCGCTCAGGTCGCGATCGATCGAGCATTCAGCGCGACGATCGACCGAGGCGTCCCATACCTCGTCTTCATCACGCCGGACGGGCCGAATCAAGGGCTGTACGTCTCGAACAAAACACCGAGCGGCTTCAGCGTCCGCGAGAACGGCAGCGGTCGCTCATCGCTCACGTTCGACTATCGAATCGTCGCTGCACCGGCAGACACACCGATGCGGCGTCTACCGTCGCTCGCGCAAGCGCTCGCCGCTCTGCGCAAGCCGGAGTCGCACGTTTCGAGTCGACGATCGACGTTCATCGTCGCAAAGCCGATCGCGCAGCCGTAGCAGTAAAAAGGCCCTAGGAGCGGTCGAGATTTATCTCGACCGCCGCGGTCTTGCAAGCCGAAAATGGAGCGGTCGACCTTCATGGTCGACCGCCGCGGTCTTTCAAGCCGAAAATGGAGCGGTCGACCTTCATGGTCGACCGCCGCGGTCTTTCAATTGCAGAGCCGTCTCCGGTCGAGCTAAAGCTCGACCGCTACAGCCGAGCTTCGCTCGGCCTACTACATCGGACGGCGTGCTATGAACACGTCGCGGCCCCACTTATCGTGGACGACTTCGGGTTCGAATCCCACATCGCGCAGCCACGCGAGCCACTCGTCGCGGGCGAATAGACCGTGGATGTGGCGGTCGTAGACGACGCGTGTTCCGCTTCGATCGCGCAATAACACCGCATAGTCGGTGACGCAGGTCGAGTCGGTGGGGTCGGGATCGTCGTGCCACTGGAGGTATCGCAAAGAACGCTCGCGGTCGTCGTGGCCGCCTATGTCCGCCGACTTCTCGAACGTCTCGCGCACATGATCGGGGACGAAGAGCGCGACGCCTCCCGGTTTCGTGTGTTCGAACGCCGTTCGCATCGCAGCCTGCAGATCGATGACGCTCGTCATGTAGCAGATCGCGTCGTGGATGAACACCGCATCGAACTTCCGGCCCAAACGGAGCGTGCGCATGTCGCCCACCATGTGCTCGCACTCCGGATTAATGAGGCGGCTGACCTCGAGCATTCCCGGCGAGATGTCGACGAGCGTCAGTTTGTACGCCGCCTTCATGAACGACGCGTTGTTGCCGCCGCCGCTGCCGAGTTCGAGCACCGCTCGCGGCGCCGGTGAAACAGCGCGATCGAGCAACCTTTGGAAGTACGCCGCTTCTTCTTCATACTCGGCCGGTTGTGAGAACAGCGGCCACCACGGGGCCAGTTCCTCGTATATCTTCACGTTCGCGCGGTCACTTCACCGTGACGGGAATCGTGACGCTGTTGCCCTTCTTGTCGGCGATCGTGACGGTGCACGATCCGTCCGAGATCGCGACGACGGTGAACGTGTCGAGAGTCTTGCCTTTCGTCACGTCGACGATGCCGTCGTCCGAACTGCTGACGCTCCACTTGCCGTCGTACTTCTTCTCTGAGACCATCAACTTCTGCGAATCGCCTGCCGCGCTTAGCGTCACCGACGCAGGGGCTACGTCGATCTTCGACTTCAGGCGGACGAAGATCGCGCCTTTGTCGTTGAGCGAGCCTGCGAACCACACGTCGCCGTTCGGTGTCACGGCGAGAGCTCTGGCGCGCGATGTCGGTCCACCGGGTAAGGGCAAAATCGAGATCTGACCATTGAACGCGATTTCGCCGAATGACGCGACATTCTGAAGCGTGAAGTCGAGGTTGTCCGATGCATCGGCCGCGATGTCCATAGGGTCGCCGGGCACCGCGAACGCCGTCATCGATCCCGATGGTGTCACCCTGACGATGTGGCCATTGCCCTGCGGAGTAG
>DASQJC010000353.1:0-8396 GCA_035631255.1 Candidatus Eremiobacteraceae bacterium
GCGTATCATGAGATACCGGTCATCGAATCCCCGGACCTCGCGCGAGCGCTCTTCACGCGCGTCGACATCGACGAACCGGTGCCGGAAGAATACTACGCCGCGATTGCCGCGATATTCGCGTGGCTGCTTCGCACGCGCGGCCGGCTCGGTGGGAATCCCGATCGATGAACGCGCTTCAGCCCCGTGGCGCGCTCGCGTTCGCGGTCCTCGCGATCGTCGCGATGCTCGTCGTGCCATTGCCGCCTGCTCTGCTCGACGCTCTTCTCGCGCTTGACATCATGGGAGCGGCGACCATCCTCGTCATCGCTCTATCGGTGCAGGATGCGCTCGAACTCTCGGCGTTCCCGGCGCTGTTGCTCATCGCGACGCTCTTCCGGCTTGGACTCGATGTCTCTGCGACGCGACTCATACTCACGCAGGGTGCCGTCCCAGGCGGAGTCGGTTCGGTCATACCTGCATTCGGCGATTTCGTCATGAGCGGTAATCCCGTCGTCGGATTGCTGCTTTTCATCATCCTCATCGTCGTCCAACTCGTCGTCGTCACGAACGGCGCGCAACGCGTCGCCGAAGTAGCGGCGCGCTTCACGCTCGACTCTATGCCCGGGAAGCAGATGGCTATCGATGCCGACCTGCATGCGGGGTTGGTCGACGCGGCGGGCGCCCGCGCGCGTCGTCGCTCGCTCCAATCCGAAGCGGATTTCTACGGAGCGATGGACGGTGCGGGGAAGTTCGTGCGCGGCGACGCGATCGCAGCGCTTGTCATCGTCGGCATCAATCTCGTCGCGGGCATCGCGATCGGCGTCCTCCAGGAGCACATGGATGTGGCCTCCGCCGCAGCGACATACGCGCCGCTTTCAATTGGTAACGCGATTGCAACGACGCTTCCCGCTTTTCTCTTGTCGACCGCGACGGGCATCATCGTCACTCGCGCGGCATCGGATGCCGGGCTAGGCGACGAGCTCGCACGCCAGATAATCGCGCACCCGGGCGCGTTGCGCGCAGTCGGAATCGCGATGCTGTTCCTTGCGCTCATTCCGGGATTGCCCCACCTCGCATTCGGATTGCTCGGCGCAGCGGGCATCGCCGCTGGCGTGGCCGCCGTGAAGCGATCTGAGATCCGGCGCATCCGGCGAGCGCAAGAAGAAGCGATCCGGCGGCGAGCTCAAGCTCGGCAACCCGATCATGTCGTCGCGCTGCTCGGCGTTGATCAGCTCGCGATCGACGTCGGCGAAGCGCTCCTGCCATTGCTCGACGAGCCGGCAGCGACGGTGTTGCTGGCCCGGATCGCCGCTCTTCGGCGAAGGCTCGCGATCGAGTCCGGTATCGTCATCCCGAGCGTCCGCGTGCGCGACGACGATCGACTGCCCGCTCGCGGTTACGCGATCCGCGTCCGCGACCGCGTCGTCGCTCGCGGCGAACTGCGAGCCGATCGCGCCCTCGCGATCGGCAAACCCGTCGCCCTTTCGCGCTTGAGCGGAGCCGAAGCGACAGATCCGGTGACCGGCTCGAATGCGAAGTGGCTCGAGCCGGCGACGGATGTCATCGCGCCGGGCGCTATCGTGGTCGATCCGATCGCGGTGTTGGCCAGCCGGCTCGGTTCGGTTGCGCGAGAGAACGCGGCGAGTCTGCTCGGCAGGCAAGAGGTGAACGATCTTCTCGAACACGTCCGCAAGACGCACCCGGCAGCGGTCAAAGGCGTCGTGCCCGAACTGGCGGGGCTCGGCCTCGTCCAGCGCGTCTTGCAGCACCTCGCGCGCGAGGGCGTTTCGATCCGCGATGTCGTCGCGATACTCGAGACGATCGCCGACGAATCCGAACGCACGAAAGATCCGGCGACCATAGGCGAAGCCGTGCGTCGACGGCTTGCGCCGAGCATCTGCGATATGTTCGCCGATGGCGACGGACGTATCGTAGCAGCGGTCCCTTCACCCGAGCTCGAGGCGGCGATGAGCGACGCGATCGTCGCCGGCGAACACGGTCCGGCGCTCGCGCTCGACATCGACGCTGCGCGCGCGTTCTCAAGCGAGCTTCGATCGCTCGCATCGCGCGAGGAGCGTACGGTCGTATGCTGTTCGCAGGCGGTTCGATTGCCGCTCGCACGCTTCGCGGAAGCGTGCGGCATACGGGTGTCGGTCGTCGGTTTCGCGGAGATCGCGCCCGGCTACGCTGTGATGCCTACCGTGACGCTCGATTTGGCGACCGAAAATTGAGTCCGTCGGCACAAGGTGGAGAGGTGACCCCTACAAGGCCGCGGGACGGGGTGGCGCGAAGGCCACGGTCAGACTGAAAACGGTCGACCGTTTGGAGCGGTCGACCTTTATGGTCGACCGGTTGTCGACCGAAGCGTCCGTGACGTCGCATGCAGCGGCGTCCGCCCAATCGCTCGCGTTCCGCGAAGGCCCGGCCGAATTAATGTTCTGGTACCGCTGGAAACATCCGATCAAGTTCGCGATCATCGTCGGACTGTGCGTCCTTTGCTGGTTCGCGTTTTCGCCGCTCGCGCAAAAGGCGCATCTCGGCCTCGACCTGCAGGGTGGTCTGCGCGCACTTGTCGAGCTCGAGCCGAACGATCAGTATCCGACGATCAATGCGGATATCCAAGCGGAAGAGCTCCAAGTGCTTCAGGACCGCCTCGGCGGCATCGGCGTCAGCGAGCTGACCTTCGAGAAGGTCGGCGTCACGCGCATCAATATCGAGATGCCGGGTCTCAAGGATCCACAGCAGGCGATCAACCTCATCCGCACCGCCGCCGTCCTCGAGATGTATCCGCTGACGGACGCGCAGGTCTCCCGTGCGTCCTCCGATCCGAAGTTCAATCCGTACATCGCCGCGAAGACGAACGGCAAGCCGATCATCACCGGCACGGACATCCAGCACGCGACCGTCGGCAGCGATCCCGGCGGCGCGATCGCCGTCGACTTCACCTTGACGAGCGATGGCGCGAAAAAATTCTACGCGTGGACGAAGGCAAACGTCGGCAAGCCGCTTCCGATCTTCCTCGACAAGAAGATGATCGAAGCGCCGACGATCGAGGGGCCGATCGCGAATAGCGGCGAGATCCACGGCGGCGGCATGACGCAAGACAGCGCCGTGCAGCTCGCGACCGAATTGAATGCCGGCGCCTTGAAGGTGCCGACGAAGATCATCGAGGTCGAAAGCGTCGGACCGACGCTCGGCGCGATCGATCTGCAAAAGTCGCTCATCGCGTCGCTCGTCGGACTCGGCGTCGTCCTGCTCTTCATGCTCGTCATCTACCGCGTTCCCGGCTTCCTCGCCGACGTCGCGCTCGTCGTCTACTGTTTCCTCATGCTTGGGTACGTGACGGCGTTCGGCGTCGTGCTGACGCTGCCGGGCATCGCCGGATTCGTGCTCTCGATCGGTATGGCCGTCGACGCGAACGTCCTCATCTTCGAACGCTTGAAGGAAGAGCTGTGGGCCGGGCGCACGACGCGCGCCGCGGTCGGCGTCGGCTTCCGCCGGGCGTTCACGACCGTCTTCGACTCCCACGTCACGACGATCGTCGGCGCTGCAGTGCTCTATGCGCTCGGCACCGGCACCGTCAAAGGCTTCGCGCTGACGCTGCTCGTCGGCACGGTCTTCTCGCTCCTCACCGCGGTCAATATCACGCGCGCGTTCGTCGACGCAGTCGTCGACAACGATGTCGTGACGTCGGCCCCAGCGTTCGGCGCGTAAGGAGCGATAGAGCATGTTCTTCCGCAAACTCAACTGGGATATCGTCGGCCAGCGCAACATCTGGTTCGCGCTCTCGGGCGCCGTCATCGTCGCGGGCATCATCGCGCTCTTCGTGCATCACGGGCTCAAGCTCGGACTATCGTTCACCGGCGGCACGACGATCGACATCAAGTTCAACACGCCCGTCACCGAAACGGGCATACGTCAAGCGCTCGGCGCGATCGATCTGAGCAACGTCAATCCGCAGGACAAGGCGCAATATCAAGCGCTCGTAGCGAACCAAGAGGGCATTCAGCTCGCGAGCAAGCCTGAAGACAAGCAGCCGGACGAACGCGCCGTCATCTCGCTCCAGGGTACGGTGCCGGACGCGACGCCCGTGTACCAGGCACTCGATAAAGCCGGCATGTCAGTGGATCGCTTGCAGAGCTCGGTCACCGCGGTCGGACCAAGCCTGTCGCAAGAGTATCTGAACAAGTCGCTGTGGGCGCTCGTCATCGCGCTCGTCCTGCAGCTGCTCTACATCGCGTTCAGATTCGGCAACCAGCTGCGCTACGGCGTCATTGCCGATCTCGCGCTCATCCACGACGTGCTCGTCATGGTCGGCATCTACGCGATCGCGAACCGGCCGGCGGACGACGCCTTCCTCGCGGCGCTGCTCACCGTCATCGGCTACTCGGTCATGGACTCGATCGTCATCTTCGACCGGATCCGCGAGAACGGCAAGATCATGACCGACGTGCCGTACGACAAGATGGTGAACACATCGCTCTTGCAGACGATGACCCGTTCGGTCAACACGCTCGCGACCGTGCTCATCACGCTCTTCGCGCTCTACTTCTTCGGCGGCGATACGCTGAAGAATTTCGCCTTCGCGCTCATCGTCGGTGTGACGAGCGGAGCGTACTCGTCGATCTTCATCGCGAGCCCGCTGCTCGTGCTGTGGAAGAACCAAAACGACCGTTCGCGCACGGCGAAACGCGCGGCAGTCGCCGCCGCATCGTCGCAGCCGGCACGGTCGGGCGGTGGGGCATCGAACGCTCCCGCGGCACCGATGCGCAAGATCCCGCCGAAGGTGAAGCGGCAGTCCGCACCTGCGCCGCGCTATCGGCGCAAGCGCGATGATGCCGGCGTTGAGACGCCGACCGACGGCGCAAGCGTCGGCGTGCTGACGGATCCGGACGATGCAGCAGACGCCCCCATCGACGACGGACCTCCCGCCGAGAGTTAGCCGCCGCATCGCGGCGCTTCGCGACACCGCGAGGACGCGCGTCCTCGCGTTGCGTGCGCCGCTCTTCTCGAACGCGCTCCTCGTCATCGCGAAGATCGTCGTCTGGGCGATCTCCGGGTCGGTCAGCGTTCTTTCTGAGGCGGCGCACTCGCTGGCCGATCTGCTCGTGACGACGATGCAGGTCGTGACGGTGCGCCTGGCATCTCGTCCGGCCGACGAGAACCACGCCTACGGTCACGGCAAATTCGAGAACCTGAGCGCAGCGATCGAAGCGCTCTTGATCCTCGCGACCGGCGCGTTCGTCGTCGCGCAGGCGATCCCGCATCTCATCCATCCCGAGACGTCGTTCCCGCACCTCGACATCGGCATCGTCGTCATGTTCGGATCGGCGATCATCAACTTCGTCGTCGCGACCCAGCTGCAAGTGGTCGCGCAACGCGAACAGTCGCCGGCCTTGCTCGCCGAAGCAGCTCAGCTGCGCGCCGATATCATAACCGCGTGCGGCGTCGGTGTCGGCCTTGTCGCGATTGCGCTCACCGGCGCGACGATCATCGATCCGATCATCTCACTGCTCGTGGCGGGGTTGATCGCGAAAGCCGCGTTCGACGTGAGTGCGCGCGCGTTCGTCGATCTCACCGACGGTCGGCTGCCCCAGCAAGAAGAGGCGCTCATCCGCGAGATCATCGACGAGCATCGCGGCATCTTCGTCGGTTATCACAAGCTGCGGACGCGGCGTTCAGGCGGCGGCGAGTTCATCGACTTCCATCTGCAGATGCGCGGCGACATGCCGCTGCGCGAGGCGCACAATCAGTCGGACGCGATCGTCGTTGCGATCAAGGAAGCCCTACCCCGCGCCCACGTGCTGATCCATCTCGAGCCTGAAGAAGGCTAAGATGTAGTAGGCCGAGCGAAGCTCGGCGAGCATCGGCAACAACTCTTTGAAGGAAGGGTTACGGCAGGGTAATGAGATCGCGAGGATTGCTTACATCGACAGCTCTGTTCTTCGCAGTGATCCTTATGCTCGAAGCCGCTTCGGGCGACGTACAGAAGAGCGTGATAACAATCGTTGCCACGAATTGCGTCGCCGACGCCGACGTAGTGCCCACTCTAACAGCAATCCGGTTCAGCGGCTCTCATGCGGAAATTCCACTTGAGGCGACTTCGCGGTCACTTGTCTTCGGGGTGCATGAACTCACCACCGCGCTCCCGCCCGGCGATTGGTTCATTCATGTCAACGGAAAAGGCGTCGGGTGCGGATCGGACGGTCAGATTACCGTGCTTCCAGGTCTGCCGAGGCACATCGTCTTCCCGCGGATCGGAGCCCTTATCCTCGGTCCCTCATGCTCGGTGGCAGGGCGACTTCCAGTTCAGGGCCTGTCCGTCCGACTCGTCAGCGCCGGTGGCGAAGATGTGCCCGTCGCTGTCGACGGGACCGCGTACTATTCGCAGGAGTTCGGGCGTGGTAAGTACACTCTCGAGATCGGTATGATGCAAGAGGCACAGGTGGACATACCGCTCGACTATTCGGACCGGCAAGCCGGTGAATTTTGCGACAAAAAGATAGTCAGAGATATTACGCTCGACGACTTGGGAACGGCAACAACCCATTAAAGACGACTGGGGTGAAAAATCATGGGCGGTCGAGCTAAAGCTCGACCGCTACGCGTTCTGTGCGCTGGGTTTTGCTACGCTAGTGCGGCGACGCGCTCGAGGAAACGGTCGATCCGTTCCTTCTCGAACCGGACGCCGAGCGGCGGATGCGTCTCGGGCGCGTGAAAGTCCGAGCCGCCTGTCGTGACGATGCCGCGTTCGTCGGCGAACGCATACAATCGCTGCTCGTCATCCGGCGTCGCCGTCGGATGGACGACCTCGACACCGTCCGCGCCGAGTTTGTAGATCTCTTCGAGATGCTGCGGGTCGCGCAGGCGGTTCGGATGCGCGATGACGCAGATGCCGCCCGAGCGATGGATGAGGTCGATGATGTCGCCCGACGTCAGGCGCTTGAGCTTGACGAAGCCCTTTTCGCCGTCCGCGAGATATTTGTCGAACGCCTCTTGGATGTTCGTGACGATGCCTTTGGCGAGCAGCGCGCGTGCGAGATGCGGCCGGCCGACGCTCGATCCGCCCTTCACCTGCGCTTTGACATCGTCGTAGGTCACCTTGACGCCGAGACCGTTCATCCGCTCGATGATCGCCTTCATGCGCACTTCGCGCTCTTCGCGCTGCTTGCGAAGCGCAGTGAGGAGCGGCGAATCGTCCGAGGTGAAGCCGTACGCCAGAAGATGCACTGTGTGTCCGGCATGCTCCGTATCGACTTCGAGGCCGGGCACGCAGCGCGACGCGAGATCATCGGGGACGGGATACGCGGCGATCGTGTCGTGGTCGGTGATGCAGAAGAGATCGAGATGCTTGGAGCGGATCTCGTCGAAGATGCGCTCTTTCGGCCATGCTCCGTCGGAGCACGTCGTGTGCATCTGGAGATCGATGAACATCTCGCTCATTTGGCGGCGGTTTGACGCAGGACGTCCGAGCGCAGATAGCCGCGTTCGACGAGATACGCGAGAACTTTGTCGGCGCTCTCTTCCGGCGTCTCATCGTTCGTCATGAGATGGACCTCGGGCGCGTCCGGCGGCTCGTACGGATCGGACACGCCGGTGAACTCTTTGATCTCGCCGCGGCGAGCCTTCGCGTACATCTCGACCTTGCCGTCGCGCGTCTCGCAGATCTCGATCGGGCAGTCAGCGTAGACCTCGATGAAATCGTCGCCGACCATCATGCGCAGCTCATCGCGCGTCTGGCGATACGGCGAGATCGCGGAGCAGATGACTGCGACGCCGTTGCGCTCGAGCAGGTGCGCGACGAATCCGATGCGTCGGATATTCGTATCGCGGTCTTCTTTCGAGAAGCCGAGGCCTTTCGAGAGGTTCGTCCGGACGACGTCGCCGTCGAGCGATTCGAACTTGCGCCCGCTCGCGCGGATGCGCTGTTCGAGGATCCGTGCGATCGTCGTCTTGCCGGATCCGGAAAGCCCGGTGAACCAGATGATGAAGCCAGTGTCCGTGGTAGCCAAACTCGTATCGCTCCTCGTCAGAAGTGGTGGGGCATCAATAGGTCCGACAATCATTTGTGGCGTCGCGTGACAGCCCTGTGCGCGGATGGTCCGCACGGCCCTACAACAGCCCTTTCGAGGAATTTCGGCGGGTGCGGCTAGGACCAGTAGACCGGTCGTCCCTTCACGCGGTTCGTTCGAGGGGGACGCTTGCCTTACCGTCGCTGCCGACCGGAAAAGTCGCACGCGGTGAGCGTGTTCGCGGTGCAACAGCGGGTGATCGGGCCGCGTATAAGCAGACAAGCGGGTCGCAGCGTGCGACTTTTCCGGGTGAGAGCGACGGTAAGGCGAGCGTCCCTCCCGAATGAACCGCGTTAAGGGACGACCGGTCTACTGGTCCTAGCCGCACCAGCCGAAATTCCTCGA
>DASQJC010000354.1:0-5184 GCA_035631255.1 Candidatus Eremiobacteraceae bacterium
AGAGCCCAGACCTTGCGAACAGCCTCGTCGTGTCCGGTCGCGAAGCCTGCGGCGAACGCCGCGATGGTGACGCCCGCGAACGCCCACGGCATCCATCGGCGCGACCAGCCGTATATATCGAGCAACAACAAGAACGCGCCCGCGACGCCAAGACCGGCGAGCAGGTAGAATATGTTGAGCCGCCAGCTCTTGAAGTCGGTGAAGCTGCTCGCGCGGCCGATCTCGAACCCGTTCGCGCGCAGCTGGTCGGCGAGATCGGAGATGAGGTCGATGTTCGTCTGTTCGACGGACTCGGTCTGCATCGTGCCGTCGGCGAGCTTCACCTGCACCGGATGCGGATACGGCCGGTAGTAGACGACGCGGATGTTGCGTTCGCGGACGCCGAGCAGATATTCGCCGATGACCGTGTTGACGTCGAGTTTATCGAGCTGCAGCTTCGGGATCGCCATGACGCGGACGGTCTGGCCGGGGATGTCGCGGCCGAGCGTCTGCGTGCCCTTTTGGATCTGATCTTCGGTATACGCTTCTATGTCGCCGAAATCGATGCCGGGATGATCCTTGAATGCCTGCGCCGTCGCGTCGAGTTGATATGGATAGCCGAGCACCTCGTTGCCAGTGCCGTAGAAGATGACGGTCCCCACTCGACCGTGGCCGACCGCGTCGTCGAAGACCTTCGCGATGGCATCGGGTTCGAGGCGTTCGTTGTTTTGGACGCGCGGATCGACGAGCAGCCCCATGTCGCGGATGCGCTTCGTCACGTCTTCCGGCATGCCGAGATCGATGCCGTTGAAGAAATCGATCTGCGTCTTCACTTCGAGGATCGCAGGCAGCTGCGAGCGGACGATTTTGATGTCGCGCGGCTCGAGCTGGGTTCGCAGCGCTTGCAGATAGCGCGTCAGCGTCGGCGTGTCGTAGACGACGATGTAGATGTACTTCGGATCGATCTTGTGCGCGGCGACGAGCTGTTGAAGCCCCTTGTCCGCGAGGCCGGTGACGCGGTCGCCGTCGATGACTTGCTGACCGGTCTGGACGAATGCGTGCGTGCCGTAATTGACTCGCTGGCCTTCTTCCGCGTAGACGGCGACCGACGTCAGGCCCGCGGCACGTAGCTTGCGAAGCAGGTCATCTTCGTCGTAGCCGTATGCCTTGGCGAAATCGTCGAGGTCGAGCTGGTCGATGGTGATCTCGACCGAACGGCTGGCCTGTTCGAAGCGATAGCGGTCGATCGCGACGAGCAGCGAGGCGATAGCGCCGATGATGATGAGGGCAAAGGCCAACCGCCGCATGGTCAACAGATGCATGCGCGGGGGTTAGCCTTGCGGGGCGACGTTGCCTTCGGATATTCCTCGGAGCGCTATTCCTTGGAGAGTTTCTCCGCGACTTCTTTCAACTTCTGTGCCGCGAGATCGAGCGCTTGCGCTGCGACATCGATCGATGTCTGCGCGACGCGTTCGCCGTGTTTGCTCGCAGCGCGCGCGAAATGATCGACCTTCTCGTGGATGCGATGACGGCGGAACGCATCGGCCACCGCATCGCCGGGCCACTGCCACGTGCCGGACGAAGCGCTCGACGCGAGGCGTTGCGCGCATTGCTCGCTCGTACCGAGCGACGCGATGAGTTCGCGGACGACATCCGCGCCTATGATAGACTGATTCGCTGCGCTCGCACGCGACGCGGCGTCGCGGCAGATGTCTTGGTAGAGCTTGTCGGCGACCGCGAGGCGCATCGACGGCGACAAGGGCAGCGCCATCCTGACGCGATCGACGTAATCGTTGATCGCGACGGTGGCGTCTTGACTGAACTGCATGATGTTCGAACCTCGATCGGGTTTGGTCGGCTGGGGGTGACGGAGAGTACTACCGAGCCGGTGTTCCCACTGTTTCAAAGCCGTGGCGGTCGAGCTAAAGCTCGACCGCTCCTCGGTCCCCGTCACTCTTACCGCTTGAACGTGACGTCAAGGGTGATGGATTGTCCCGGCGAGAGGTTGCCGAGGACGACCGAGGTGCCATTCGGCATGATTCGAGCAGAAGTTCCGGTCGGCGTGACATTCGTCAGGCTCGCCGGGAAGTCGAGCGTCAGACCTGCGACGCCGTGCGGTGACGTCAACGTAAGATGTTCGTGACCGCCGACGACCGGCGATCCGGTGACGATCGTCTGCGACCGTTTCACCCAAAAGTCGCCGAACGTATCCATATCGCCGACCCACATCCGCGGGCGGGCATGTGCGACGAGTGCGAGCTCCGTCGGCAGTTTGTCGGCGACGACGTCGGGATGGATGAGCGTCGTGACGACGCCGTGGATGTCCGCTTCGTCATCGAGCACGGCGTCGAACGCCGGCATGTGCGGGAGCATCGGCACCCAGCCGTCCGCATCCGCGAGCACGATCGGAAATTCGACGATGCGCGATTCGGTCGTGCCGCCTTGTTCTTCCATCGCGGTATATGGATACGCGGTCATAACTTCGCCCGCCGCGTAGGACGAATCGAAGCGATAGCCGTAGCGCTCGAGCACCGTCCACTGCTCGCGGTTGATGAGCAGGTAACCGGTTCGCAACGCATCGACGTGGACGAGCGGGCTCGCGGCGTCGAGCCGCTCTTGGCTCACGTGAACTTCGCCGGTGACGGTCGCGCCGGTCGTCAAACCGTGGCTGTGGTCGGGTGCGATGACCTTGACGAACGGTTTATAGTTGTCCGGAGTCTCGTTGCCGTTTCCGACCGGGAACGTCCGGAAGTCCGGCGCGTGCGCGACCGTATGGCTGCCGATATCGCCGCCTTCGCTCGCGACAGTCGCGACGATCTGCTTGGCGCGCGCGTCGTAGAACGCGTAATCTTCGATATCGTGGACGGTCTTCGCCTGGACGAAGTAGGTAGTGGTGAAGTCGTGCGTCTTCTCGGCCTTCGCGTACGGCAGCATGTTGAGCACGGATTGGCTGTAATCGACGTCGTGTGAGATGATGAGCGCACCCGATAATCCGTCGGGCGTCGTGTCCGTCACGATTGCGCCGGGAACGAGGTATAGGTACCAGTCGCGCACCATCATCTGCGGCACGTCGGCGCTCGGCTCGAATCCGTTGTCGTAGACGCGACCAGCTTCGATCGCCTGATCGTCTTGCGGCCGGAGCACGGAATCGTAGTACGCAAGGCCGGTGACGTAGATGCGCCCCTTGCCTATCGTCCGGGAGACGATCGCCGCGGTGCCGTCATCGAATCGCGCGAGGACGCGCTCGTCGCCACCCGGCTTCGGCTTGTAGCCTTGCGTGAGGACAGCCTGACCCTCTTTCTTGTTTCCCAGGCTGATCGTCCGCTCTTCGGGGTGCGTCAGGCGGACGAAGCCCGGATCGCCGCTCGCCGTGTCGATCGTCATCGTGTAGCGATGCTCGCTCGGCGTCAGCGAATCGATGCCCGCCAGGACGTCGATGCCTTCCGACTCGCCGTCGTCGACGACGACGATGCCGCCGCGTTCGATATAGTCGTGGAGCTTCGCCGTCGTGGCATCGGTCATGAATTTGCCGTCGACCGCGCCCGTCATGACGATCATCGGCTGGCGCAGCGCGGTCGTCAGATCGTGCGTGAACAGATACGGGATGCCCATCTCGGACGCGAGATGGCGCGCTCCAAAAGCGTACTCTCCCGGATCCGGCGCCAGCACTGCGAGCGCGAGGGGCGGCGCAGCGCCGATAGTGGCGAGCAGAACGAAACAGAGGCCGGCGATGGACGTCAGTCTTTGTGTCACGGCATCCTTATAGAGAAAGTCAGGTCGACCGTGCTTGCATCGTACGGCGAGACCCACGGACCGCCCTTATAGTGATCGTCGTAGTACGCGCCAGCGACCGAGAATCGGTCGCCTTCGTAGTCGAAGAACGGCTCAAACCGCTGGAACGGCAACCCACCCGAAGACAAGAATAGCGGGGGCGGAGCGTGGGGTGGCGGACGACCGAAATATACCGGAACATCCGAGCTCCGCGCACCAAGCGTGGCGACTGCGCCGACCGCGAAGCGGTCGGTCAACTGCCGGTTCGCCGTTATCGATAACGAAACGTCACGCTGGCCATAATAGTTGTAGTAGCCGGGCGCAAAGCCTTGTTGCGGATTGGAGTATGCTTCGCTGAAGCTCGCGTTTCGCAATCCGAGATCCGGCGTCACCGTCGTCGTGGCGCCGACCTTCAAGACGTGCGCAAGGTCGAAAGTGAGTTCGTGATAATTATTGCCGTCGTTGTATGAGGCGGTCTGCGCGCCCACGGTCAGCGTGTCGGCGCGCCGCGTGTAGCCGACGTTGCCGAACAGCGTCGATATGCGGACGAGCGGTGACCAAAAGCCGGGGCTCGTCTGTCCGCCGTTGGCGGCGACGCTCCCATCGACGCCGCCGACGGAATAGCCCGCGCCATACGAGATGCCGTCGTCCGCTCCGAAAAGATTGAGAACGCTGTCGGTGACGGACGCCGCGCCGCCGTAGTGGGATCCGAGCAGCGATAGCGTGACGCCGAGCCGGCTCGTCGGCTGGACCGTCGCCTCGAGGCCGTAGCGTCTCGTCTCGACGAACGACTGCGAGTCGCTGATCCTGTAAAGTTCTTCGATGACGCCGAACGCCGTCGTCGGCGTCGTGAAGAAACGCTCGGCGAGCCTGTAGTCAAAGGTCGACCCGTCGGTCGAATGCGATGTCGTCAGCGTCGAGACGAGCTGCGGCGACGTTTTGATCGACAGCTGACGGTGCAGGTCTTGCGCGTCGGAATCACCCGGATCGAGCGCGAGTGCCCGATTGTCTAGCGCGACCGCTTGCGGCAAGTCATCGAGCCAGTAGTCGACGGTTGCGAGTCCGACGAGCGCATCGGCATCGTCGGGTTGCACGGCGAGAACCGCTTCATAGTCCGCGCGCGCTTTGCGATAATCGCCGGAGAACGATTCGGCATCGGCGCGGCCGACGAGCGCGTCCGTATTCTTCGGATCG
Organism: Candidatus Eremiobacteraceae bacterium; assembly: GCA_035631255.1. Lineage (GTDB taxonomy): Bacteria > Vulcanimicrobiota > Vulcanimicrobiia > Eremiobacterales > Eremiobacteraceae > JANWLL01. The sequence continues at coordinate 4,945 of DASQJC010000354.1, forward strand.
TGCGCGAGCACGATCGCGAAGAGCGCCTTCGCATCGTCGTACTTTCCTTCGAAAGTGTACGTCTCGCCGAGGCCGACTTGCGCATCCGAATCGCCGGGCGCGGTCTTGAGCGCCGTTTCGTATTGGCTCTCCGCCGACGCGTAATCGCGGTTGAAGGCGTAGGCTTGCGCCAAGATTATCCGTGCGTCGACGTCATCGGGCGTCGCTTGGAGCAATTGGTCGAGGAGCGCGATGGCAAGC
>DASQJC010000355.1:0-4092 GCA_035631255.1 Candidatus Eremiobacteraceae bacterium
ATCGTCGCGCGCGCGGCCGGCGCGATGCGCCGGTATGCACCGCGCGAACGAAAGGCAGCCGCGACGCGCTGACGAAGCGCCCGCACATGAGATCACCACGCGCTTTCGCGCTTGCAATCGTCACGTTTGCGCTTTTCTTCGCGCCGTCGCTCGCCTCGGCAGACACGCATCCATACGACGCGATGCGGTGGCGCATGATCGGCCCGTTCCGGGGCGGACGATCCATCGCCGTCACCGGTGTGCCGGGGAATGCCACGCTCTTCTATTTCGGCGCCGTCGCGGGCGGCGTCTGGAAGTCGGGCGATGCCGGACGGACATGGAAGCCGATCTTCGACTCGCAGCCGATCGCATCGATCGGTGCGATCGCGGTCGCCGCGTCTGATCCGAGCACCATCTATGTCGGATCGGGCGAAGCAGACATGCGCTCCGATATAACGTACGGCGACGGCATGTACAAATCGACCGACGGCGGCGCGACGTGGCATCACATCGGACTCGACGATACGCGCCAAATCGGCAAGGTCGCCGTCGACCCGCAAAATCCTGACCGTGTCTTCGTCGCCGCGCTCGGACATGGCTGGGGACCGAACACGCAACGCGGCGTCTTCCGATCGCTCGATGGCGGACGCAGCTGGCAGCGCGTCCTCTACAAGGATCAAAATACCGGAGCGATCGACGCCGTCATCGACCCGAACGATCCGAAGACCGTCTACGCGGCGTTATGGCAGACGCGACGGCCGCCGTGGAACATCTATCCGCCGTCGAATGGACCCGGTAGCGGTCTGTATATCTCGCACGATGGAGGCACGTCGTGGCAGCAAGTCGCGGCAAGCAGTTTTCCACGCGCGGGTCTCGGACGCATGGGCATCGCGGTTGCGCCGAGCGATTCGAAGCGCGTCTACGCGATCGTCGACGCGACGAAAGGCGGCCTCTACCGCTCGGATGACGGCGGCGTCACTTGGACGCTCGCCGATGCTGATCGGCGCTTGTGGCAGCGCGGCTGGTACTTCTGCACGCTTGCAGTCGACCCGGTCGATCGCGACACCGTCTACGTCTCCGATACGTCGTTCTATCGGTCGACCGACGGCGGCAAACATTTCACGTCGATAAAAGGCTCGCCTGATGGCGACGATTTCCATCAGCCTTGGGTCGATCCGCGCGACCGCGATCGGATAGCGCTCGCGAGCGACCAGGGGACGAGCATCAGCGTCGACCGCGGTTTGACGTGGAGCTCGTGGTTCAACCAGCCGACGGGGCAGTTCTACCACATCGAAGCCGACGACCAGTTCCCGTTCAACGTCTACGGCGCACAGCAAGACAACGGCGCCGCTAAAGTACCCACGCGGAGCGATGCGTTCGGCATCACGTCTTTCGATTGGCAGATGATCGTCGCCGGCGGTGAGTCCGGCTATGTCGGCGCATCGAGCGCAGACCCAGACATCTTGTACGGCGACACGGTCAGCCGCGAAGATCTGCGCTCTCGCCAGACGCAGTCGATCGATCCGACGCTCGCGTTTCCCGCGCTTTATCGTTCGACATGGACGCTGCCGCTCGCGCAATCGCGCTCCGAAAAAGGCGTGCTCTATTTCGGCCGGCAGATGATCTTCCGGTCGGCCGATGGCGGCAACAGCTGGCGCATCATCAGCCCCGACCTCACGCGGACGAATCCCGGCGTTCCGCGCAGCCTCGACGCGCCGACCGCAGCGGACAATGACGGTACCGGCGTTCGCCGCGGCGTCGTCCAGGCGATCGCTCCGTCGCCGATCCGCGCGGGCGAGATTTGGGCCGGCACCGACGACGGCAAGGTCTGGGTCACGCACGATGAGGGCGCGAACTGGCACGACGTGACGCCGAAGCAGCTGACGCCTTGGAGCAAGGTCGGCATCATCGAAGCGTCGTCGTTCGACGCCTCGACCGCGTATGCGGCGATCGATCGCCATCAGGTCGACGATCTGCGTCCCTACATATATAAGACGCACGACGGCGGAGCGACATGGACCCCGGCAGTGCGCGGCATCCCGACCGGCGCGTACGTCAACGCGGTCCGCGAGGATCCGTCGCGCCGCGGCTTGCTCTATGCCGGCACCGAGCTCGGCGTCTACGTCTCCTTCGACGACGGCGCCAACTGGCAGTCGTTGCGGCTCAACATGCCGGTCGTGCCGGTCCGCGATCTTGTGATCGAACAAGATTCACTCGCGATCGCGACCCACGGACGCTCGTTCTGGGTGCTCGATGATCTGTCGCCGCTCCACGAGCCGTTGTCGACGTCGAGCGCCGCATGGCTCTTCGCGCCGGAGACGGCGATCCGCATGCGGCCGCATGTGGATCCGAGCGAGGCGCTTCCGCCCGAAGAGCCCGCCGGCGAGAACCGGCCGGATGGTGCGTTCGTCGATTACGTCGTCAATGCGAAGCTCGCCGGTCCACTCACGCTCTCGATCTACGACGCGTCGGGCATGCTCGTCCGCCGCTACTCGAGCGCTCATCCGCCGAACCCGACCAATCCTGATGAGCTCGATTTCCCCGCGTTCTGGTCGCCGACGCCGCCAGCGCTCGAGGCGATGCCCGGTGCGCACCGCTTCGCATGGGACTTCCAATACGCGCTTCTGCCCGGCGAGCCGGAAAGCGGATTCCTCGGCGGCGTCCTCGCGCCGCCCGGTAAATACACGGTCCGCTTGTCCGAGGGAGGCCGCACGTGGTCGCAGCCGCTCGTCGTCGAAAAAGACCCTCGCGTCCGCGCGTCCGACGCTGACCTCGTCGAGCAATTCCGCGTAGCTCGCGAGATCGAATCGATGCGCGTGCTTGCGAAGACGTCATATGAGACGGCGATCCGTCGCGGGAAAAAGCGGCTCGCAGGCGGGCCTCCGGCGCAAAACCCTGACAACTCGTTGGGCGCTCCGACAGTCGAGTTCACGAGCTTCTGGGCCGTCGGACAGGGACTTGAGGCGTTGCAAGGCGCTGTCGAAAGCGCAGATACGCCGCCCACAGCGGACGAAATGCGCGCCCTTTCCCATTGGCACAGCGTCCTCGACGCGGATCGCAGGCAACTGTGACACGAAGCACCGCATCGGAGGATGACAGAGCCGTCGCGAGTCTGCTAGAATAACGCGCAGGGAAACACAACGCCCGCCGGCAGATGGAAGACCGGAGGGCGTTTTGTTTTAGAGCATGCGGCTCGCGGCGATGACCATGACGAGAGCCGTCGCCGGCCGGACGATGCGGTCGGGCAGGATGCCGCACAAACGGCTTCCGATGATGACTCCGGGGATGGAACCCGCGAGCAGGCTCAGGACCATGAGCAGATTCACGCTTCCGATCGCCCAATGGCCGGCGGCCGCTATCGGAACGATGATCGCGGCGAAAGCGACGCCGGAACCGACGAGCTGTTGAAAGCGCATCGCCGGCAGGATGAGGTAGAGCAGCGTCATCGCAATCGAGCCTGCGCCGATCGACGTCAAGCTGACGAGAAACCCGACGCCGAATCCGATGAGCGCGAGAAGCGGCGCTTTCGGCCGCAACGGCACCCAGCTCTTGCTTTTCTCCCGGTTGCTTTGGATGTATTGGCCGAACAAGATGATCGCGGCGACGACGAAGAGCAAGATCCCGAGTCCGTGACGCAGATAGCCGTTGAGAGCGTCGATCGAGATGAGTCTCGTGATGAAGCCGAGGATGAATATACCCGCAATAGCTCCAGGAACTCCGCCGATCGCCAGCAGCAGGACGAGCTTCCACCGAACCGTGTGTTGACGCCAGTGGACGAACATGCCGACAAGCTGCGTCGGTGCACTGTACGAGAGATCTGTTCCGACAGCGACGAGCGGCTGGACGCCCATCATGAGGACGAGCATCGGCATCATGAGCGCGCTGCCGCCGACGCCCGAGAATCCCACGGCGGTGCCGACCACGAGTCCGGCAAGCGCGATGTGCCAGTCCACGGCGGGCGGCTCCCCTAAACCGGACGCTTTCGAGGTATCGTCAGAACATCCGACTCCCGGTGAGCGCCATGACGAATGCTGTCGCCGGTCGGACGATGCGGTCGGGCAAAATACCGCAGAGACGGCTGCCGATGATCACGCCCGGGATCGAGCCGACGAG
>DASQJC010000356.1:0-5501 GCA_035631255.1 Candidatus Eremiobacteraceae bacterium
TTGCGCGATGTGGGCTTCCAGATATTTCGCGCGAGTGAAACCGTCAGCGGATGTCACGCAGCCATTCTCGATGATGATAATCGGCTTGCCCTTGAACATCTCTTCAGCCTCCCGGAGAAGGCCGTCGAGCACGCCTGGCCACACTGGCGCCATCGAATAGTGCGCTTCCGCCGCGGCGGTCAGTCGTTGAACCTCGCCGGGCCATACCGATGAGATCCCCCAGTAGTAGTCGAGGCCGACGTAGTCGAGCGTTCCGACGCATTCGGGCGGGCACAGGAAGTGCGGTAGTTTGCCGGCCATGCCGAGGTTCCACCAATTCGTGCCGACGAGGGTGCCGAACATGCCGAGCGATTTTCTGAAATCGTCGAAGATGCCCAACGCCGAACGCGTTGCGTTCCATCTACTGTCGCCCTCGACAGGAACGAATTTGACCTTCGCGTCGTCGCCGAGAACGCCATGAGCGATCGCGCGAGCAATATCCGGTTCGAGGCCTGTATATCCGCCGGCGTTGCCGGGCATACAGAGGCCTTCAACGCCCGGCCTAACGCCGACGCGCAGCACGCCGCGCTTTCGGATCATCTGAAGAGACTTGTCCAAGTCGGGGACGTCAGCGGCTGAACCGCTGTCGGCGGGCTCTGCTCTACCCATGTCCGCGATCGTCTTCCGATTGGCTCGCTCAGGCAGACCTGAGTGAGTTTTCTTGTAGTCGCGTAATGCGCGGTCGACTGCATTGAGTAGCGAGCGGCTGCCGAGCGCCATGACAACGCCGATCGGCCACGGACGGCCGTTGACAGGAGTTATCACGAGGTTGTCGGTCGCGTACTGCTTCAAGAACAGGTCCAGATCATAGACGAGATCTATCTTGCTGGCGCGCAATGCCGCGACGGCGTCGGCTGGCTCTGTGAAGTACTGGATGTCAGCCGCCGTAAAAAGACCGTTCGTGTCCGCAGCCGTGACCGACTCGTCGATCACGCCGACGCAGCATTTCCAGTCCTGGAAATTCGCGGGTGGCTTGAGCGTCGACGAATGGAGAAGCACCGGATGCGCGATCGCATACGGCTCGGAGAAGAGCACGCGGCTCATCCGTTCCTGCGTCATCGCCACTTGCGCGATCGAGATATCAACCTTACCAAAATTGAGGACCTTGTGCTGGGACATAAACGCCGCTTGACGGATCGCCTGTTTTGGTGATTTCAAATGCGTCGCGTTGCGATCGATCAGTCGCTGCAGCCAGCGCGGCAGACCAAGCACAAGCGGATTCGATCCGATCTTCGATTCCGGATGCAACGCATGGATAGCCGCGCGCGCTTGCGCATGTGCGCGGAACAGATTCGGGATGAGCTTCAGAACTGAAGCCATCTGTTCTTCGCCCGTCGTGTACGGCGGCTGACCCGGCGGCACCGGATACGCGCGCATCCAGAATCCCTTGATGTAGCCGTAAACAAGCTGGTTCGGCTCGTTGATCGTCACGTAGTAGTCGATGAGATGGCCGAGCCGCTTGGCGACCTCCGACGCATACCGCGCGAGCAGCCCGGGAAAACCCGGATCGAGCATGCCGGCGCCGTCGCCGGTCGCCTGCACCCACAGCGGCCACGTGTTATGATGAAGCGTGACGACCGTCTGCATCCCGGCATCGCGCAAATACTGCAGTACGTCGCGATAGTGCTCAAATGCGGCGTCATCCCAGGCGCCGGAATCAGGCTCGACCCGCGCCCACGAAATCGACATCCGGAAGATCGTACAGCCGAGCCCCTTCGCGAGATCGATGTCCTCGCGATAGCGGTTCCAAAAGTCGGTCGCGCGACCGCGTGGCACGAGCCCACGCACGCGCTCCCAGACGTCACGGATGTCGTCGCGGCCGTCATATGCCTCGCACTGGTGGTCAGCCGTGGCGACGCCGAATCGAAAGTGTTCGCGCATCGACGCCGGACGTTCGCCGGAAATCGGCTTCGCCTTGCTGCCCCGAAGCTCGATCTTTGCCATATCTCCATTGTATACTCGCGGTGAGCTCAAAGGATGCGCTTCAAGAGAGGACGCTTCAGAAGGATGCGCCTCGAAAGCGCCGGCGCCGACCGAGAGTAGTCTGGAGGTAGCAGCGCCTTGACGCAACGAATATCGTTGCGGTAAAATTGATTGCGTGAGTGCAAGAAAGCGTCGACGACAACCATCCTCGGCGTGGCGGCCCGCCGTCAGCCGGCTTGTCGTTCGCGGAAATCCAAAGGCTGCGGGCTACAACGACGCCTGTAAGGCGCTTCGCCGGCTCGTGACTTTGCTCGGAAACAATCAACTGGGAGCCCTTCTCGGAGTAGCGAAATCACAACCCTCGCGGTGGATGCGCGGTGATACGATCGGAACCGAAAACGAGCGGCGAGTACTCGATCTCGATTACGTCATCGCCCGCGCGTTGCGAGTGATCCACCCGGACAAGATCGGCGCATGGCTCACGTATCAGGTGCCAACGCTCGGCTGGGCGCGGCCGATCGACGTCCTCGTCACATCGGGTCCAGAGGCGGTCACGTACGCGCTCGACTCCATCGAGGAAGGCGCCTTCCTCTAGCGTGCCGGTTAAACTCTATCGGGTCTTCTCGTTCAGGGAAGCATCCGCGCCCGACGAACCAGGTGGCGCACTCTACATACCACCGCAGGGTCGCGGCCGAATCGACAATCCACGTCACTACGCGGTCTTTTATGCAGCACGACAGCCCGAGGCGGCGGTGACTGAGGTGCTCGGACCACGAGAGCCGGGGCCTTTGTCGGTCGGTTCGCTTCGCGGAAGCCCGCTGCTCATCGGCAGCGTGCTAGCGCTTGCGACGCTGCAGATCCCCTCGCTCGAAAGGCTTTGTGATCTCGATGAGCCCCAAGAGCTCGTCGCGCGGACTATGCGTCCCTCGACGGTCGTCTCTGCCGATCACGGCGTTTCTCAACGTTGGGCATTGACGATCTACCAGGAAAGGCGCGTTCCATCGTGGATCGGTGTTTCGTGGTGGTCCCGCTACGAGAGCAGCTGGACGAGCGTTGGTGTGTGGAAACGCACCATCCTCAAACTCGTCGACGTCGAATTGCTCACGATCGAACACCCCGCGGTCCGTGAAGCCGCACGCATCTTGCGGCGGCCGATTATCCGACCGGCTCGAATCATGCGATCGCCTCGTCAACGCGGGCCGCGGTGATCGCTTTCGAGGACTGAACCTCCGAACGACAAAGATGTCGGAAATGATGAAGCGTAAGCCCTCCAAGGGCCGTAATCAGCGACAAGACCAGCCTCGGGCTCGGTGTGGTCTCTGCGGCAAGGCAGGATCGCTGACCGTAACGGAGTGCTGTGGCAAGGCGATCTGTGACGACGGAGACAGGTACGTCGTCTTCTCATACGCGAGGAACAGCTGCCACCACAACCACTCACGCTTTACGCTTTGTTCCTACCACCATAACGAAGGCCATCCCGGCTGCTGGAAAGAGTGCAAAGTTTGCCGCACGTCGTTTGAGACCGAGATGTACGTTTGGTACGTTACGAACGAATACAATTTCGACAAGCTCGAAAATCCGCCGACCTTCGAACCCACTTTGTGCCGCCGGTGCCGAAAGCGAATTCCGCTCGGACATGGCGGTTATGTGAGAGAACCAAACGGTGAATACGTATGCGATTCATGCGACCCCGTCGCTTCGCGTCGAACCCGATGAGGCCCCGAATCATCGGCGCGCTCGCGCTTGTCGGACTGCTTTGCCTCTTCACGGGCGCGAACGCCGGCACCAGCGACACCGCCGCACAAAGGACGGTCGCGCACACGCCCGTCGATCTCGGGCCGGGAGCGCCGACGCCCGGCGCCGACCCGTTCCTTTGGCTCGAAGACGTCCATGGCGCACGCGCGCTGGCGTGGGTGAAATCCGAAGACGACCGCACCACAGCCGCGCTCCAAAGCGATCCGCACTACGCCGCTCTCTACGCCGATGCCGTCAAGACCTTCGAAACGAAAGACCGTATCCCGTACCCGCAGATCATCGGCGGACAGGTGTACAACTTCTGGCGCGATGAGACGCACGTTCGAGGCATCCTCCGCCGCACGTCGCTGCAAAGCTACTCGACCGCAAACCCGTCGTGGACGACGGTCCTCGATCTCGATAAAGTTGCCAAGGCCGAAAACGCCAACTGGGTCTACGAGGGCCTCAACTGCCCCTTCCCCGAGGAGCGTCGGTGTCTCGTCGCGCTCTCCGACGGCGGTGAGGACGCGCAAACCGTTCGCGAGTTCGATCTCACGACGGGGTCCTTCGTCAGCGGCGGCTTCGAACTGCCCCGCGCCAAGCAAGACGAAGTGTGGGAAAACAACGACACGCTTCTCGTCGACCGCCCTTGGACGCCGGACGAAGTCACGACGTCCGGCTACGCGTACATCGTCAAGCAGCTCCATCGCGGTCAAGCACTCGCGCAAGCGACCGAGGTCTTCCGCGGCAAACCCTCGGACGTCGGCGTCAACGCCTTCACGCTCGATGATGGAGCGGGCCATCACGTCGCGATGATCGCGCGCAACGTCGACTTTTTCAATTCCGAATACTACCTGGTCGACGCGACCGGCGCGCACCAGCTCGCCGTGCCGAAGCAGATCAACTTCCAAGGTCTGATCGACGGCAGGATCGTTCTCACGCTCAACGAGCAGTGGGCGACGAACGGCAAGACCTATCCCGCCGGCGCGCTCGTCGCTTTAGACCTCGATGCTGTCAAAGCCGATCCCGCACACCTCAAGCCGACGCTCATCTACACTCCGGGTTCACGCGAGTCGCTCGGCGACATCGCGTCTACCAAAGACCGCCTTCTCGTCGTCAGCTACCTCAACGTCCAAGGCCGTGCGCTCGACTTCACGCCCGGTCCCGACGACACTTGGACGCAAGCGAAACTCGATCTCCCCACCGACTCGACGATCAGCATCGCAGACACCAACTTGCGCGACGACACGGCGTTCGTCTCCGTCACGAGCTTCCTCACGCCGACGACGCTTTATAAGGTAGACGCGGCGTCCGGCGCATCGACGACGAGCAAGACACTCCCGCCGCAATTCGACGGGTCGAACGACGTCGTCGAGCAGCACGAGGCGACGTCGAAAGACGGTACGCAGATCCCGTACTTCATCGTCCATCCGAAGAACATGCAGCCCGACGGCACGAACCCAACCGTGATCAATGCCTACGGCGGCTTCCAGATCTCTGAAACACCGTTCTACAGCTCGACGATCGGCAAGCTCTGGCTCGAGCGCGGCGGCACCTTCGTGCTCGCGAACATCCGCGGAGGCGGCGAGTTCGGTCCAGCGTGGCACGACGCCGGCCTCAAGACGCATCGCCAAGTCATCTACGACGACTTCTATGCGGTCGCGCGCGATCTCGTCGCGCGCAAGATCACCTCGCCGCGGCGTCTCGGCATCACCGGCGCATCGAACGGTGGTCTGCTGATGGGCGTCGAGTTCACGCAGCATCCCGAAACGTACAATGCGGTCGATATCGGCGTGCCGCTCCTC
>DASQJC010000357.1:0-4310 GCA_035631255.1 Candidatus Eremiobacteraceae bacterium
CGACGCGCGCTTGAACTCGGCGATAATCGACGGGCGCATACCCGTGAGGAGAGCACCTGCGAAGTCGCGACGGGGCCCGATCTCGCGCGCCGCCGCGCGGACTTCGGTCAATGAACGCTTCGCTTTCGTGCGCGCCACCGACTTGCGACGCTCCTCGAGGAGCCCGTCCAAGTAGGTCATGCTTTCGTCGCCTGGACAAGGGCGTCAAGCTTCTCGCGTGCGCGTCCGTCGTCGATCGACGCGAATGCGACGCGCATGCCTGCCTGCATGTCGTCTGCGACGCCTGCGATGACGAGCGCCAACGCGGCATTGAGCGCCACGACGTCGCGATGCGGTCCACGTTCGCCGTCGAGCACGCGACGGACGAGCTCGGCGTTGCGCGGTGCGTCCCCGCCCGCGAGTTCGGTGTTCGGCCGGCGCTCGAGCCCGAACGTGTGCGGATCGATCGCGTACTCGATGACGTCTGTCCCCGTCCACTCGGCGACGCGGTTCTCTCCAGCGAGCGACAGCTCGTCCAGCCCGCCATGGCCATGCACGACCGCCGCGCGTTCGCACCCAAGCCGCGATAGAGCGTTGGCGACGAGCGCGAGCAGTTCGACGCGGGGCACGCCGACGATCTGCCGATGAGCGCCCGCGGGGTTCGATAGTGGACCGATGATATTGAACAGCGTGCGGACGCCGATCTCACGCCGCACCGGCGCGACGTAGCGCATCGCCGGATGGTACGCCTGTGCGAAGAGAAATGCGATCCCGTGCGCGTCGAGTGCAGACGCCGCGACTTCCGGCGGCGCGTCGATCCGAACGCCGAGCGCTTCGAGCACGTCCGCGCTTCCGCACTTGCTGCTCATCGCGCGATTGCCGTGTTTAGCGACCGTCACGCCCGCGCCGGCGACGACGAACGCGACGGCAGTCGAGATGTTGAAAGTCCCCGAGGCGTCTCCGCCCGTGCCGCACACGTCGACGATCGGACGGCGCGCCACCGGAACCGCGATCGCGTGCGCGCGCATCGCCGCCGCAGCACCGGCGATCTCGTCCGCGGTCTCGCCTTTCACGTGGAGCGCGATGAGCAGCGCGGCGACCTGCGCGGGCGTCGCTTGTCCGTCCATGATCGCGCCGACGGCGTCGCGCATGTCGTCCAAGACGAGATGCTCGCCGCCGACGACGCGGCGTATGTGGTCGATCACGCCGTCACCTCCGCGAGGAAGTTCGCGAGCAGCTTCGGGCCGTGGCGCGTCAGTACCGATTCAGGGTGGAACTGCACGCCGAACGTCGGATGTGTCTCGTGCTTGAACGCCATGAGCAATCCGTCCGCGCTGCGGGCGGTCACGCGGAGCACCGAAGGCAGCGTCGTCTCGTCGACGACGAGCGAATGGTAGCGCGTCGCCACGAATGGCGATGGAATGCCCGCGAACAGAGCGCCGCCGTCGTGCGACACGCGCGACGTCTTGCCATGGACGACCGCCGGCGCGCGGACGACGCGGCCGCCGAAGACGGCGCCGATCGCTTGATGTCCGAGGCAGACGCCAAGTATCGGCACCTTGCCGCTGAGCGCGCGGACGAGCGCCATCGAATTACCGGCGCGCTCCGGCGTGCCCGGCCCCGGCGAGATGACGAGCGCGTGCGGCGGCGCTGCAACCACGTCCGCCGGGAAGACGACGTCGGCGCGCCGGACGTCGACGTCCGCGCCGATCGTGCCGATCGCCTGCGCGAGGTTGTACGTGAACGAATCGTAGTTGTCGACGAGCAAGATGCGCGGTCTCATGCGAGCGCTCCTAACGGCGTCGGCGTCGCCCTCACTTGCGATATCTCCGCCGGCGGCTCGCGCAATGCCGCCAACACCGCCGCGGCTTTGTGGCCGCATTCACGATCCTCGGAGGCCGGATTCGAATCGGCGACGATGCCGGCGCCGGCAGCGACGTGATAGACGCCGTCGTAATGGTGCGCGCTCCGCAGCGTGATGCATGCGTCCATCGATCCGTCGAACCCGAAATAGCCGACGCTTCCGGCGTAGAACCCGCGCCGCGTCCCTTCGAGCTCGGCGATGAGCTCCATCGCGCGGATCTTCGGAGCGCCGCTCACCGTGCCGGCGGGAAATGCGGCTGCGAAGAGGTCGAACGCGTCGCGATCGTCGCGCAGCGTGCCGCGAACCTCCGAGACGATGTGCATGACGTGGCTGTAACGTTCGACCGAGAGCAGGTCGGTGACGCGCACGGAGCCGGTCTCGCATGCACGTCCGAGGTCATTGCGGCCGAGATCGACGAGCATGACGTGCTCGGCCCGTTCCTTCGCGTCGCGGAGAAGACTCGCAGCCGCACGTCGATCGGCCTCGCGGTCGGCTTCGCGCGGCCTCGTACCCGCGAGCGGACGCAAGCTCGCGTCCTTCCCGTCGAGCCGCACGAGCGCTTCAGGCGACGAACCGAAGAGCGGTCCCCAACCGAGCTCGACGAAATACATGTACGGCGACGGATTGATCGCGCGCAGGACGCGGTAGGCGTCGAAGGGTGCGATGTCCGCGTCGACCGACCAGCGCTGCGAGAGGACGATCTGGAAGACGTCGCCGGCGAAGATCGATTCTTTCGCGCGATCGACGGCATCGCGATAGGGGAGCTTGCGGCCGTTGCCATTGCGCGCTTCGAGCGCCGCCGAGCATCGAGTCGAACGCTGCAAGGGCGCTATCGTCGCATCGTCAAGGCCTTCGCTCAACGAGCGAGCGAGACGATCGCCATCGTCGCCGTCTGCCAGGATCAGCGTTCCGGCCTCGTGCGTGAAGTGGTCGAAGACGATTATCGCTTCAGGCACGACGAGGTGCAAGTCGGGCATCGGATCACCGGCACGCCCGAGACGAGGCAGCCGCTCGAGGTAGCCCGCGAATTCAAAGGCAGCAGCGCCGTACGCTCCCAGAAAACGCCGCCATCTGCCGCCCGAACCCGCCGAAGGTTTGAACGCTTGCAGCAGTTCGCGAGATGCTCGCATCGCCTCGCTCGCAGGAAATCGCTGCGAACGGTCGCCGATGCGCAGATCGACATCCCCGTCGACCGCCCGGACTTCGCCGAGCGAACCTATGCCGACGATCGAATAGCGCGCGGTCTGTTGCGCGCCGGGCGCGCTCTCGAGCAAGAACGACGTGCCGCGGCCGAGCGGCGCGAGCCGCGCGTATGCGGCGATCGGCGTTACGCCGTCCGCGATCCGTACCTGGGTCGATACCGTCCGTTCCACGATCCGTGCTCCTCGGCAAAAACAAAACGGACTCGATATTTTCGAGCCCGCCTGGAGACTTGCTTAGTAGGTGAGGCGCTACGTCAGCGCCTAGGCATGCGCAAGCCGGCGGGCTGTCGCCCACCACCACCAAGCCTGCGCGCGCGTATCCATGTTACTTGAGCAGCTCCAGCTGCGCCATCTCCGCCGCGTCGCCTTTACGGATCCGCGTACGGACGATCCGCGTGTACCCGCCGGCTCTGCCGGCGAGGCTCGGCGCGATGACGTCGAAGACTTTCTTGACGACGTCGCCCGAGGTCAGATACGCCGCCACGAGACGGCGGCTGTGCAGATCGCCTTTCTTGGCGCGCGTGATGATTCGTGACGCGACCCGGGACACCTCTTTCGCCCGCACGACGGTCGTCTCTATCTTGCCGTGCGTGAAAAGCGATGTCGCGAGATTGCGCAGCATCGAGCGCCGATGATCGTCGTTGCGCCCGAGGCGCTTATCCGCTTTCCCGTGTCGCATATGGTTTCGTCCTAACCCGCCTTCAGCGAGAGGTTGCGCTCGGCGAGCTTCTCTTTGATCTCGTCGACCGACTTCTTGCCGAGGTTGCGCATGTTCATGATCTCCTCTTCCGTCTTCTGCAGAAGTTCGGAGATCTTCGTGATGCCGGCGCGCTTTAGACAGTTGTACGAACGCACCGAGAGGTCGAGTTCGTCGACCGGGATATCCCAGCTCGCGAACGGCTTCGCTTCTTCCGCCGGCGCCTCGATCTCCGCGCGGCCGCTGAAGTTGACGAAGAGCGCCAACTGGTCTTGGAGCACCTTCGCCGACGTGCTCATCGCTTCGTCGGGCGTTATGCTGCCGTTCGTCTCGATCTCGAGGATGAGGCGGTCGTAGTCAGTCACTTGGCCGACGCGCGTGTCCTCGATGCTGTACGCCACCTTGCGGATGGGCGTGAAGATCGAGTCGACCGGGATGAGCCCGATGACGTGCTCGACGTTGCGCTGCTTATCGGCGGTGACGTAGCCGCGCCACTTCTCGACGCCGATCTCCATGAACAGGCGCGCCTTCTTGTCGGAGAGCGTCGCGATGTGGTAGTCGGGATCGA
>DASQJC010000358.1:0-3061 GCA_035631255.1 Candidatus Eremiobacteraceae bacterium
GACGCAAGTCGTGCTGCCGCGGCTCGAAAGCGACTTGTTCGAGCTGCTCTATGAGGTCGCCGTGAGCGAGCCCACGGCGGTCGACCATAAAGGTCGACCGCTCCCTCCTCTAAGGGTGAGCTTCTCACAAGCAGCGTGCGTCGGAGTCGTCTTGGCGAGCGACGGCTATCCGGTGCGATCGATGCCCGTGTCGAACTTGCCGCTTCCCGACCGTATCCTGGGAGAGAGCGTCACGGCGTTTTGGGGCGGTTCGACGCTGCACGGCGACGTCGTCGAGGCGTCGGGCGGGCGCGTGCTGACGATGTGCGCCACGGGCGAAAACCACGAGCAGGCGCGCGAGCGCGCCTACGCCGCATGCTCCGCATATGGCCACATCCTGCCCACCGGCACGAAACTCTGTTGCCGAAGCGACATCGCTCTCCGCGTCGTGGGCGCGCGTCATTGACATGCCTGAGCGCTATCGGTTAAGGTTGAAATAAATGGAAGTGCCCGTGCGCAGCCCGTGGGACGGCTACCAACCGAAGCCGGAAGGTAGCGAGGACGCCGTCTACGACAAGTGCGGCGTCGCGGGCATTTTTGCGCCCGGCGAGGATGTCGCCAGGCCGACGTTCTTCGCGCTCTACGCGCTCCAACACCGCGGTCAGGAAAGCGCCGGCATCGCCGTCTCCGACGGCGCCGTGCTCCGCTGCCACCGCGACATGGGTCTGATCTCGAGCATCTTCACAGAAGATACGCTCACAAAGTTGCCAGGGCACCTGTCGGTCGGGCACTCCCGCTACTCGACGACCGGCTCATCGGTGCTCTACAACGCGCAGCCCCTCATGATGCACAGCCGGCTCGGCTGGTTCGCGATCGCGCACAACGGCAACCTCGTGAACACGCACGAGCTGCGCGATTCGCTCACCGACACGCTCGTGCCGACATCGGCGTCGGACACCGACGTCATGGCGCGACTCATCGTCGAAGCGCCTGACGATCGCATGGAAGACCGGGTCGTACGCGTCATGCAGCGCTGCATCGGCGCCTTCTCGATCGTCATGGCGACCGAGACGCAGCTCTTCGCCTTCCGCGATCCGTGGGGCATCCGGCCGTTGTGCATCGGCAAGTACGGAAACGGCTGGGTGTTCGCGTCCGAGTCGTGCGCGCTCTCGACGATCGGCGCGGAGATCGTGCGCGAAGTGACGCCCGGCGAGATCGTCATCGTCGATCAGAACGGTCTTCGCAGCCGCATGATCGAGACGGACGTCAAGCCGGCGAACTGCATCTTCGAGTACATCTATTTCTCGCGTCCGGACTCCGAGTACAAGGGCCGCGAGCTCTACCTCGCGCGCTATCAGATGGGCCGCGAGCTCGCGAAAGAGCATCCGGCCGACGCGGACGTCGTCATGGGCGTTCCCGACAGCGCGACTGCAGCCGCGATCGGGTATGCCGATCAGTCCGGGTTGCCGTACATCGAAGGGCTTATCAAGAACCGCTACATCGGCCGGACGTTCATCTCGCCGGACCAGTCGATGCGCGCGCAAGGCGTCAAGCTCAAGTTCAACCCGCTTGGCGCGAACCTCAACGGCAAGCGCGTCGTCCTTGTCGACGATTCGATCGTGCGGGGCACGACGTCGAAGCAATTGGTCGCGTTATTGCGCCGCGCGGGCGCGCGCGAAGTGCACATGCGGATCACGTGCCCGCCGATGCGGCACCCGTGCTTCCTCGGCGTCGACACCGCGACGTACGATCAGCTCATCGCCGCGAACATGACCGTGCCGGAGATCCGCGCGACCGTCGGCGCCGATTCGCTCGCGTATCTCAGTTTGCCGGGTCTTGTGAGCGCGACGTCGCGCGATCGCAGCGAATTCTGCACGGGCTGCTTCACCGGCCGCTACCCCGAAGGCATCCACGAGCATCTCGGCGACGCCGTTCGCGCTGCGGAAGGCGTGCTCGCCGATCCCGCGCTCAGCGGCTAAGACCCAACTCTCAAATGTAGTAGGCCGAGCGAAGCTCGGCTTATCTCGTTACATCGACGATGTCGTTGTTGCGAGGACGCGCGTCACACGCGTCTTGCTTCCATATGAGTAGCGATGATGCGTGGTGCGTCGCGTGTGTCACAGGTCAGCTCGCCGTCCGTCTTATAGACCGATGACGCCACATCCGTATCTCATCCACCGCGCGACCAAACTTGCGAAGCCGTCGAAGACCGAACTGCGTCTGATCGACCGCGACTTGGCCGATGCCGGCGTGCACATCCCATGGACACGCGCGTACGACGCCGATCATTCGGCGATCGTCATCGCGCGTCGCGTCATGCTCGACGTCCTCGAGGCAGCCTAAAAGACCAAGACATCGTTCGGGCTTGCTTTCCCACCGTATCAACCAAGCGTTCTAGAGGTCGCTCGCTCGGGCGGCCCGAAAGGCGCGATCATAGCGTGGGTTCCTTACTTCTCACAGTTAGGAGTATTTTGCTATGAGGCATCCGTGGTTGGTGGCCGCGCTCGTCGTCGCGTGCATGGGCAGCGCAGCGGCGGCGACGACGCCGAGCTTTCCAATGCCCTCCGCGGCGGAGATGAAGTGGATCAACATGAAGCCGCCGGCACCGGTCGGTTTACCCGCAGGCGTCGTCGGCGTTTCCGGCTGCATCCCGACGATGGGTTATCACTACGCGCGACTCAAGGATCTGCCGTTCGGCCCCATCTACGGGATGTACAACGGCAAGCCGACGTTCACCGAGATCATGGTCGACCAGAAGCTGTTCCAATCCGGCAAGAGCTGGGATGAGCAGCTGAAGCCGTTGCCGGGCTACCACATCGACCACGTCGATGTGTGGTTCGAACCGCACGGACACGAGGGCTACCCGATCCCGCACTACGACATCCACGCGTGGTACATCCCGCACGCCGAGCACATGGCGTTTTGCGGCAACACGACCGGCAAGCGCCCTGCGTGGCTGGCCGGCCCAGACAAATAAATCCTGCCCTAAACGAAGGACGTGTAGCGGTCGAGCTTTAGCTCGACCGCCGCGGTCTTTGCAGCAGCGGAAAAAGGAGCGGTCGAGATTTATCTCGACCGCCGC
>DASQJC010000359.1:0-2843 GCA_035631255.1 Candidatus Eremiobacteraceae bacterium
ATGACGTTGAAGATGCGCGTGACGGTTGGCGGCACCGGCGACGAATCGCGCTGCGACAGGATGGCGGCTTTCTCGCGCTTCATCGTCTCGGCTTCGTCGATCGAGATGTTGAGACCGGTGGCGATCGCCTTCGTGAACGCAGCGCCGCCGATCGGCACGTTACGCGTGAAGGGCACGAACCCGGCCTTCGTGATGTTGATGCTCGTCGTCGACGCGCCGACGTTGATGATCGCGATGTTCTGCTGGTAGCGCGGGTCGTCGGCAGGGATCATCGCGCGCACCATCGCGAACGGCTCGACCTCGACGACGCCGGCTGTGAGTCCGGCGAATTGGATCGCGCTCGCCTGCGAGAGGACGAGATCTTTCTGCGCAGCGACGACGAGAACGTCCATGTTCTGTCCGTCTTCCGCTTTGCCGAGGATCTTCGCGTCGATCTGCGCTTCGTCGACCGAGTACGGCAAGAATCGCTCCGCTTCGTACTTCGTCGATTCGCGCAGCTCGCGCTCGCTCATCGCCGGCATCGTCACTTGACGGACGACGACGGTCGGACCGGCGACAGCCGAGACGGTGCGCTTTGCGGTGAATGCGCCCTCGCTGATCAACTGGCGCAGCGCCTCACCGACGAGCGGCGGATCCGTGACGACTCCGTCTTTGATAGAGTTCGCCGGCGTCTGCACTTTGTAGACGTGCTCGAGCACCGGACCGTGGGGCGAAGAAGCGAATTGCGCCGCCTTCAGCTCCGAAGAACCGAAGTCGACGCCGATCGTACGCTGCCCGCCCTTTGTGAAAAGTCTTCCGAGGAACGACATCAGAGATTTCCTCTAGCCGACATCCCTTGCCGACATCCCAATGGCCATGACGAACGAAGCGTCGGACATGACCTCATATCAATAGCTATCGGCATGCGTGGGACGCATTTTAGAACGTACATTTGTCCTGTATTACCAGACGGGACGAAGGAAAGACTCGCGTCTTTCCGGTCGAGATGAATCTCGACCGCTCCTTACGACCGAACGTCGAGGTCTAGGTTACGTCAAGCAAAAGGGACCCGGCTATGACCGGGCCCCCAATGGAATCGCTGTCTTCTTCACTCGCATGCCGGGCCTATCAAGGCCGGCTGCTAGCCGAGCATCGTCTGCAGACGAACGTGGTCGACGACGACGATGTTCGCGGTCCGCATGTCGATGAGGCGCTCATCCCAGAATTTGTTCAGCATCCGGTTGACCGTCTCACGCGTCGTGCCGATCATGTTCGCCATCTCTTGGTTCGTGAGACGAAGCGTCAGCCGCGTGCCGCCGTCGACCTTCTCGCCGAAGTTGCGCTCGAGGTTGAGCAGCAGCGAGGCAAGGCGCGTGCGGATGTCTTGATATGCGTTGGCTTGTATCGCCTGATTCGTCGCGCGCAGACGCGATGAGAGCGCGCCCACGAGACTGAGGCACATAGCGGGGTTGCGTCCGAGCAATTCGAGGAAATCCTTGCGCGCGAGTATCGCGACATCGGCGTCGCGGAGCGCTTTGATCGTCGCCGAACGCGGCGAGGCGTCGAGCACGCCCATCTCGCCGAAGAAGTCGCCCTCTTTGAGGATCGAGAGGATCGTCTCTTTGCCGTCATTGCTGACGCGCGTCACCGCGACGTTGCCGCTGATGACGACGAACAGCGCGTCTCCAGGATCTCCCTCGTAGACGAGCACTGCATGTTTCGCGTAGCGACGCGCCTGCATGAGCGAGGAGACCGCGACGAGATCGTCGTCGGAGAACTCCGCGAATAGCGGGACTTTCTTGAGCATCGCTGCGTCTATGGGTCGATCGAAGGTTCGCTGCACGACTTTCGCCTTTTCCACTTGCTTGCGCTTATAGCGCACGTTCGATACAAACAGTATCGGCAGACACAAGCCGTTCGTGAGCCTGCTCGGCAGGTCTACAGGGCCGCTCCATGCGTCTGAACCCAATGGCGGTACGCTTCGAAGGGCGCGAAGGCCAGCTGCGGAGCGAAGACGAGAACGAGTCCGGCGATCACGAGAAATGGACCGAACGGCAACGCGTCCCGTCTTCCGCGACTTCCCGCGACGAGGACCGGAAGCGCGATCGCCGCGCCGGCGATGAACGACGCGGCGACGAGCGCTATCGCGCTGTTCACCTGCAGCGCAAGTCCGAGCGCTGCGGCGAGTTTCACATCGCCGAGCCCCATGCCGCGCCCGCGCGTCGCGAGATAGATGAACAAGAACACGCCGCCGGCGATGACCGCGCCTTCGAGGCCCTCGAGCACGCGATGCTGTGAAACGCTGAATGCGATCGCGAGTATCGCGCACGGCACGACGAACGCGTCGGGTATGAGCAAGTGGTCAAGATCGAAGAACAGCACGGCGACGAGCACCGCGCTCAAGAGCGATGCGGCGAGACACGCGAACGTCGGTCCGTATTCGATCGCGCAAAGGCCGAACAGCGCGCCGACGACGAGCTCGACGAGGGGATAGCGCGCGGAGATCGGCGACTTGCACGAGCGGCAACGGCCGCCAAGCGCGAGCCACGACAACACCGGGATGTTCTCGAGCGGGCTGATCCTATGGCCGCAAACGGTGCAGCGCGAAGGCGGAAAAACGACCGATTCGCCGCGTGGAACGCGATAGATGACGACATTGACGAACGAGCCGACGAGCAGCCCGAAGAGCGAGACTACGAGCGGGAAGAACGTGAGAGCGACGTCGGTCGGCAAATCACTTTGCCTGGATGCCTGAGTTCTGCGCGTAGAGGATCGACGTGCCGCCGGGGTTCCCGGGCAAGTTGAGAGTCGTCGTCGTGTCGTGGCCGCCCGCGTCGTTGATGAGGTACGAACCGTACGTGCCG
>DASQJC010000360.1:0-3650 GCA_035631255.1 Candidatus Eremiobacteraceae bacterium
CGCATAAGAACGCGTCGCAGCTGAGCGACATCAAAGTCGATCAAGCGGTGATCGGCACGTGCACGAACGGCCGCATCGAAGACATGCGTCAGGCCGCGGAAATCCTCAATGGCCGCAAGGTCCATCCGGACGTCCGCGCGATCGTCATTCCCGGCAGCCAAAAAGTTTACAAGCAGTGCATCACCGAGGGTCTTACGGAGATCTTCATCGATGCCGGCTGCGTCGTGTCGACGCCGACATGCGGCCCGTGCGTCGGCGGCCACATGGGTGTCCTCGCCGACGGCGAGCGCTGCATCTCGACGACGAACCGCAACTTCCGCGGCCGCATGGGCCACGTGAAGTCGGAGGTCTATCTCGCCGGTCCGTACGTCGCGGCAGCGTCGGCGGTCGCCGGACATATCTGCGGGCCGGAGCAGCTGCGCGAAACAGCGCATGCGTAAAAGGAACGACATGATCCTCAAAGGCACGGCACACAAGTACGGCAAGAACGTCGATACCGACGTCATCATCCCGGGCCGCTACTGCAACCTCATCGATCCGGTCGAGCTCGGCAAGCACGCGATGGAAGACATCGACGCGAATTTCGTCAAGAAGGCGAAGCCGGGCGACCTCATCGTCGCCGACACGAATTTCGGCTGCGGTTCGTCACGCGAAGTCGCCGCCGTGGCGCTGAAGGGCGCGGGCGTCGCTGGCGTCGTCGCGAAATCGTTCGCGCGCATATTCTACCGGAATTGCATCAACACCGGACTCCCGATCTTCGAGAGCGCCGAAGCCGTCGATGCCATCGAGGACGGCGACACGATCACGGTCGACGCGGCGAACGGCATCATCCACAACGATCGCACTGGTAAGGAATACAAGGCGACGCAGCTGCCGCCGTTCATGCAAGACCTCATCAAGATGGGCGGCCTGTTGCGCTACGTCGAAAAGCAGCTGGCGGAGAAGCAGTCGGCCTGATGGGAAAAACATACCAGATCGCGGTCATCCCCGGCGACGGCGTCGGGCCAGAAGTGACCGATGAAGGCCTCAAGGTCCTCGCGAAAGCGGCGGACCTTTTTGGTTTCGCTTACAAGACGAACACCTACCCGTTCGGCGCCGACCACTACTTGGCGACGCACGAGTTCATGCCGGAAGGCCAGCTCGACGAGTTCCGTGCGATGGACGCGATCCTGCTCGGCGCGATCGGCGATCCGCGTTTGCCGCCCGGTCTTGTCGAACGCGGCGTCATCGCGGCGACGCGTTTCGGCCTCGATCTCTACATCAATCTGCGGCCGATCAAGCTTTACGCCGAGCATCTCTGTCCGATCAAGGACAAAAAACCCGAGGACGTCGATCTCGTCGTCGTCCGCGAGAACACGGAAGACCTCTACACCGGCATCGGCGGCCATTTCAAGAAGGGGACGCCGGACGAGGTCGTCATCGGCAACCAGATCTTCACGCGCAAAGGCTGCGAGCGTGCCGTCCGCTACGCGTTCGAGCTCTCGCGCAAGCGCGGCAAGCGCAAGAAGCTGACGCTCGTCGACAAGGCGAACGCGATCGAGATCCAGCAGTTGTGGCGCCGCACGGTCGAAGAGGTCGCCAAAGAATATCCCGACGTCGCGTTCGAGTTCGCGTACATCGACGCGGCGTGCATGTGGATGGTGAAGAACCCCGAGTCGTTCGACGTCGTCGTCACGCCGAATCTCTTCGGCGACATCATCACCGACCTCGGCGCGATGGTACAAGGCGGCATGGGCGTCGCGGCTTCGGGCAACATCCATCCCGGCCAGGTATCGCTCTTCGAGCCCATCCATGGCTCGGCGCCGAAATATAAGGGAAAGAACGCAGTCAGCCCGGTCGCCGCGATCGGAGCGGTCGCGATGATGCTCGACTACGTCGGCGAGACTGCTGCCGCTGCGGCGATCGAGTCGACCATCGCGTCGCTCTTGTCGAGCAAGGCGATCCCGTCGTTGGATGCGAGCAGCGGTCTTTCGACGAGCGACGTCGGCGACATGATCTCCGGTTCGCTGCGCGCACAGTCCGTCGCGTAATACCGTCGTGACGCGCCGATCGGTTCTCTCCGGCGCGCAGTGGGAATCGCTCTACGGTTACTCGCGTGCGGTGCGCGTCGGCGACACGATCACCGTCGCCGGAACGACTTCAACTGGCGGCGACGCGTACGAACAGGCAAAAGGCGCCCTTGCGATCATCGACAAGGCGCTGCGCGAACTCGGCGGTTCGCTCCGAGATGTCGTCCGCACGCGCATATTCGTCGTCGATATGGCGCACTCGGATCTCGTCGGCCGCGCCCACGGCGAGGTGTTCGGCGATATCAAACCAGCCGCCACGATGGTCGAAGTGCGCAAACTCATCCGCGACGATCTGCTCGTCGAGATCGAAGCCGATGCCATCGTCCAAGGTAACATGTAGCGGTCGAGCTTCAGCTCGACCGCCGCGATCGTCCCTAGTGCAAGGCCGCCTTCGGTCGACGTAAACGTCGACCGCTACTCCTGTTTACGGCGCTTGGCGCGGAAGCAGGTCGCGATGTGATCGTCGGCCATGCCGACGGCTTGCATGAACGCGTAGCAGATCGTCGAGCCGACGAACGTGAAGCCTGCTTGCTTGAGCGCCTTCGATAGCGCATCTGATTCCGGGGTCGTCGATGGATTGTCGACATTGCGTTTGCCTCGCCGAACGATCGGCTTGCCGCCGACGAATCGCCACAACCATTTGTCGAAGCTGCCATGTTCTTTCGCGATCGCCAAGAACGCCCGCGCGTTTTTGACGGCGCCGGCGATCTTGAGACGATTGCGGACGATGCCCGGATCTTTCAAGAGCGAGCGGATCTTCGAAGCATCGAAACGGGCGACACGTCGCGGGTCGAAACCGGCGAAGGCGCGTCGATATGCATCGCGCTTGTTGAGGATCGTGCTCCAGCTGAGTCCGGCTTGCGCGCCTTCGAGGATGAGGAATTCGAAAAGCAAGCGGTCGTCGTGGACCGGCGTTCCCCATTCCTTGTCGTGGTACTCGACCATCTTCGGGTCGCCGACCGCCCACGAACAGCGCGTTTTCTCCGCGACATGCGGCATGGGGCCGGGCATTGTGTAATAGGGCACCGCCGCCCTTTCGACAAAGGACAAGCGCCTCAAAGCGAGACCGCGGCGGTCGAGCTAAAGCTCGACCGCTACAGAGAAGAGACTGGAATACAAATGGCTAGCAACGGGAGACCCGAGATCGTCATCGTCGACGGCGCGCGCACGCCGTTCGGAAACTTCGGCGGCACGCTCAAAGACGTCAGTGCGATCGACCTCGGCGTCGTCGCAGCGAAAGGGGCGTTGCAGCGTTCGAACGTCGCGCCGGAGCAGATCGACACGATCGTTTTCGGCAACGTCATCCAGACAAGCGCGGACGCGATCTACGGAGCGCGTCACGTCGGTCTCAAGGTCGGCTGTCGCATCGACACGCCGGCGCTCCTCGTCAATCGCCTGTGCGGGTCCGGATTGCAGGCGATCGTCTCCGGCGCGCAGTCCCTCATCCTCGGGGAGGCGACGTACGTGCTCGCCGGCGGCATGGAGAACATGAGCCAGTCGCCGCACGTCATCCGCGGAGCGCGTTGGGGCCTCGGCCTCGGCCAAGGCAGGCTCGAGGACGCGCTCTGGGAAGGCCTCACC
>DASQJC010000361.1:0-3778 GCA_035631255.1 Candidatus Eremiobacteraceae bacterium
GTCGAGCATCGTCGGATCGATGCCGCGCACGGTCACGTCGCCGGCGGTGATCGCCGCGCCGAGCAGATACGTGCCGGCGATGAGCCTGTCCGGGATGATCGTGTACTCGCAGCCGTGGAGCTTGGCTACACCCTCGACGACGATGGTCGGTGTGCCCGCGCCGGCGACGCGTCCGCCCATCGCGTTGATGAACCCCGCGAGATCGGCGACTTCCGGTTCCTGCGCCGCGTTCTCGATCGTCGTCGTGCCGCGCGCCCGAGTCGCGGCGAGCATGATGTTCTTCGTCGCGCCGACGCTCGGCTTTGCGAGCGCGACCGTCGTACCCGTCAGCTTCGGCGCCGATGCGACGATCGAGCCGTGCTCGAGCGCGACGGTCGCGCCGAGCAGCTCGAAGCCGCGTAAGTGCATGTCGATGGCGCGCGGTCCGAGGACGCAGCCGCCCGGCTGCGGCACTTCCGCGCGACCGAAACGCCCGAGCAACGGCCCCGCGACGTCGAACGATGCGTTGAGTTTGCTGACGAGCGCGTATGGCGCGGCTTGCGAGGCGATGGCGCTCGTGTCGATGAGCAGCGTGCCGCCGGCTTGCTCGCGCACACGAGCACCGAGGCTTTCGAGCAATGCGGCCATGACGTCGACGTCGGTGATGCGCGGAACGTTGTGCAACACGACCTCGCCTTCGGCGAGGATCGCGGCCGCCATGATCGGAAGCGCGGCGTTCTTCGCACCGGGGACGTCGACGACGCCTTGAAGCCGCCTGCCGCCTTCGATGACGAGCCGCGTGCGCAGTCCGTCGAGCGCGTCCATCTTTAGTGCACCGGACGATGAGCGGTTTCGAGCTTCGCGTTCGCCCACGCGATCGCGTCGCGTTCGGCTTTGTCGTCTGAACCGCGCTTCGCAGTCGACGCTTCTTGCGCTTCACTCAGCTCAGCGCGCGTCTTTTCGACGTCGATCTCATTCGCGGTGAGCGCGACATCCGTGAGGACGAGCACCTTGTCTGGAAGGATCTGCATGAAGCCCGACTTCACCGCGTACTCGATGCGGCGCGAACCCTCGACGTTGGCGCGGAGCACGCCGATGCGAAGCGTCGTCAGCATTGGCGCGTGGTTCGCGAGCGCGGCGATGTCGCCGGCGGCGCCTGGCGCCACGACGATATCTGCCGTTCCCTCGAACTTGACCTCGGCCGGCGTGATGACCGAAAGAGTGAACGTGGCTGGCATAGTCTAGGCCGTGGCCGCCATCTTCTCGGCGTTCGCCTTCGCTTCGTCGATGTTGCCGCACATGTAGAACGCCTGCTCCGGAAGATCGTCGAGCTTGCCGTCGACGAGCTCTTTGAAGCCCGCGATCGTCTCTTTGAGCGGCACGTATTTGCCCGCGCGGCCCGTGAACGCTTCGGCGACGTGGAACGGCTGGCTCAAGAAGCGCTGGATGCGCCGCGCGCGGCCCACGATGACCTTGTCGTCTTCGCTCAGCTCTTCGACGCCGAGGATGGCGATGATATCCTGTAAGTCCTTGTAGCGCTGGAGCGTCTCTTGGACGCGGCGCGCCACTTGGTAGTGCTCTTCGCCGACGAAGCGCGGCTCGAGGAGTCGCGACGTCGATGCGAGCGGATCGACCGCCGGATAGATGCCTTTGTCCGAGATCGATCGCGAGAGCACGGTCGTCGCGTCGAGATGTGCGAACGTCGTCGCGACCGCGGGATCGGTGAGGTCGTCGGCGGGCACGTACACCGCTTGGACCGATGTGATCGAACCTTTGCGCGTCGACGTGATGCGCTCTTCGAGCGCGCCCATCTCCGAGGCGAGCGTCGGCTGATAGCCGACAGCTGACGGCATTCGGCCGAGCAGGGCCGACACTTCGGAACCTGCCTGCATGAAGCGGAAGATGTTGTCGATGAAGAGCAGGACGTCTTTGCCTTGTTCGTCGCGGAAATATTCCGCGAGCGTCACGCCGGTGAGGCCGACGCGCAGACGCACGCCCGGCGGCTCGTCCATCTGACCGAAGACGAGCGCCGTCTTCTCGATGACGCCCGAATGCGTCATCTCGAGCCACAAGTCGTTGCCCTCGCGCGTGCGCTCGCCGATGCCGGTGAAGACCGAGTAGCCGCCGTGCTCGGCGGCGATGTTGCGGATGAGCTCTTGGATGAGGACGGTCTTTCCGACGCCGGCGCCGCCGAAGAGTCCGACCTTGCCGCCGCG
The DNA here is from genome assembly GCA_035631255.1 of Candidatus Eremiobacteraceae bacterium. Lineage (GTDB taxonomy): Bacteria > Vulcanimicrobiota > Vulcanimicrobiia > Eremiobacterales > Eremiobacteraceae > JANWLL01. The sequence goes on from DASQJC010000361.1 coordinate 2,196, forward strand.
GACGTACGGCGCCATGAGATCGACGACTTTGATGCCTGTCTCGAACATGACGGTCGTCGGATCTTGCTCGTCGACTTTAGGCGCTTCGCGGTGGATCGGGTGCATCGCGCTCGCTGCGACCGGCTTGTCCGAGTCGATCGCCTTGCCGAGGACGTTGAAGATGCGGCCGAGCGTCGCTTCGCCGACCGGCACGGAGATCGGCGCGCCCGTGTCGCGCACTTCGGCGCCGCGGACCATGCCTTCGGTGCCGCCCATCGCGAGACAGCGCACCTGATTGTTGCCGAGCTCGCCCTGCACTTCGAGCGTCAGCTCTCGATCGTTGACGGTCGTCAAGAGTGCGGTGTAGATGCGCGGCAGCGTCTCGGCGGTGAATTCCACGTCGACGACGTTGCCGAGGATCTGCACGACTTTTCCAGTGGCGGCCATGTTCTCTTGTTCCTTCTTAGCCGAGCTTCGCTCGGCCGGTCGAGATGAATCTCGACCGCTCCTTCAGTTGAAAATCAGCCTTTTAGTGCTTCCGCGCCGCCGACGATCTCGAGGATCTCCTTCGTGATAGCCGCTTGGCGCGTCTTGTTCATGACGAGCGTGAGTTCGTCGATGAGCTTGCCTGCATTGTCCGTCGCATTGCTCATCGCCAGCAGCTTCGCCGCGAACTCGGAAGCCTGCGTCTCGAGCAATGCCTGGAAGATGGTGAATTCGACGTACTTCGGCAGCAGCGCGGCGAGCACCGCTCCCGGATCCGGCTCGAATTCGAAGCTGTTCTTCGTCGCGCTCTTCACGGCTTTCGGATCGCGCTTGATCGGCAGCAGCTGCATCGGCGTCGGTCGCTGCACGATCGTCGAGACGAACCTGCTCGACACGAGCGTCACTTGATCGATCTTGCCGGCGAGGAAGTCACCGGTCACCGCGTTTGCGATCTCCCCTGCGAGTTCGACGAACGGCTTGCCGACGAGCGGCCATGATTGCGCGACCGGGTGCTGCGTCTTGCGCAGCTGCACCCGGCCCTTGAGGCCGACGAGGTAGAGCGTCGATGGTGACGACGACTGCGCGGCGACTTGCAACGCCGCGCGGACGAGGTTCGAGTTGAACGCGCCGCACAGACCTTTGTCGGCGGTCATGAGCAAGATCGCGCGCTTGTCGGGCGAGCGCTCGGCGAGAAGCGGATGCGTTCCGCCGCCGCTCGACGCGAGCTCGGCGTTCATCTCGCCGATCGCCGTCGCATACGGACGCGCGGCCTTCATCGCAAGCTCCGCCCGGCGGATGCGCGCGCCGGCGACCATCTTCATGGCGCGCGTGATCTGCTGCGTGTTCTTCAGCGACTTGACCCGGTCGCGGAGCTGGCGAAGTGTGGGCATCTGCTGCTATGCGGCTTTCCCGAACCGCTTCTTGAAGTCGACGATCGCGTCGTTGAGCTTCGCCTTCACCGCATCGGAGAGCGTCTTCGACTGGGCGATGTCGGCCGGCACGTCCGGCGCCGCGGTCTTGAGATACTCGTAGAAGCGCGTGTGGAATTCGTGGATGCGCTCCGTCGGCACGTCGGAGAGGTAGTCGTTGACGCCGACGTACATCTGGATGACTTGGCG
>DASQJC010000362.1:0-5232 GCA_035631255.1 Candidatus Eremiobacteraceae bacterium
GACTCGAGCATCTGCGTCGCCGTGATGACCGGGATAAGATGTTCCTTTGCCTGCCGGATGATATGTTTCTGCAGCGTCGGCACTCGCTCGGGCGGCATCTCGACGCCGAGATCGCCGCGCGCCACCATTACCGCATCGCTCGCGCTCATGATCGCGTCGAGCCGCTCGATCGCCTCCGGCTTTTCGATCTTCGCGATCACCGGCATGTCGCCGCCGGCTGTGCGTACGAGCTCTTTCGCTTCGAGCACGTCTTCCGGACGGCGGACGAACGATATCGCGATGAAATCGATGCCGGTCTGCACCGCATGCCGCAGATCGTCGCGATCCTTGTCGGTCAGGGCCGGCGATGAAACGGCGACGCCGGGCAGGTTCATCCCCTTGTGCTCGCCGAGCAAGCCGCCGTTGTCGACGACGCAGGTGACGATCTCGCCGCGGACGTCGGTCACGTGCAGCTCGATCGCGCCGTCGTTCAATAGAATGCGGTCGCCGGGCTTGACGTCCTGCGGCAGTTGCGAATACGCGGTCGACAGGCGTTTTGCCGTGCCCACGACCGGCTCGGTCGTGATCTCGACCTTCGCGCCGGCGACGAGCTCGACCGGTTTGTGGTCGACGAGATCGCCGATGCGCAGCTTCGGACCCTGCAGGTCGGCCAAAATACCGACGTTTCGTCCGACGGCTTTCGATTCGCGGCGGATCGTCTCGCGCCAGGCGTCGTACATCGCGTGCGTCGCGTGCGAGAAGTTGACGCGGAAGACGTCGACGCCCGCTTCGATCAGCAGCCGCACGATCGCCGCATCGCTGCTCGCCGGGCCGATCGTAGCGACGATGCGCGTGCGCCTAAAACGCCCTTCGTGGATCATGAGACGGCGGCCAACCCCTTCGCTCGAAGCCAGGCTGTGATGCCTTCGATGACGACTTCGTGCTCTATCGGATGGAGGCGCGCGAGCGCCGATGCTTCGTCATCGTCAGGACGAAGCGCGAACTCGCGGCGCGCAAGCACGCGGCCTCGATCGACCGCGGGTGTGATCTCGATGAGCGTCGCTCCCGTCATCGGTACCTTCGCGGCGATCGCATCGCGCACGGCGTGCGCCCCGCGAAAGACCGCCGAACGCGAGCCATCCGGGAGGGTCACTTCATCGGCCGATGGGTCGTCGGGCAGATACGACGGATGCAGATTGAGGATGCCGTCGAAACCGGCCTCGACGAATTCGCGCGCGAGCACGTGCATCCAGCCCAAAAGCAAGATGAGACGAGCGCCGCTCGCCCGCACCGTCGATGCGAGACGCGATGCGTACTCCACGCGCGATTCTGACTGGCGCAGCCAAGTGAGGACCGCCGTCGGCACACCGGCGGTTACCGCCCGGTCGAGCGCGCGCGCTTGCGGAGTGTCGCAGACGACGAGTCTGATGTCGAGAGGAAGACGGCCGGCGCGCGTCGCGTCGAGGACCGCCTGGAGATTCGTGCCGTTGCCGGAGACGAAGACGGCTGTTGGGACCAATGGACCACGCGGCATCGCAGGCGGCTTTGCCGCAAGCCCGCGAATTCCCCGTGCGAAGTCGTTCGTAGAGGTCGCGACAATGCAACGCAATCTTCTTCCTTCTATGATCATCGCGGTGGCGATATTTTTTCCCGGGTGCGGCGCGATCCGTTCGGTCGTTCCATCGACTAGCACGCCGGCAGGACCCTCCTATTTCGCCGGCTCTCCGTTTCTGTCCACGAAGAACTACGTCATCGAGTATCCGGTTTCGCAAACACCGAGCTATATCGCGACGGGCTCCGATCACAATCTATGGTTCACGACGCCTGCCGACGTCATCCAGATCACGCCGGCCGGAACGCAGACTGACTTCCCCAATAGCGGCGGCTTCGCGACCCACATCGCGCCGGGCAAGGCCGGTTTCCTATGGTTCACCGATCTCAACGGCAACATCGGCGAGATCGCGGTGAACGGCACGATCACCACGTTCACGGTCCCGGGCGCCAGCAAGACTTTTGACATAGCAAAAGGCCCGGACAACAACATGTGGTTCAGCGAACAGTCGGCGCACGCGATCGGCCGCATCACGCCGGCGGGATCATCGACGCTGTTCCCGATACCGAGCGGAGCGACGCCGAGCGGCGTCACCGCGGGACCCGACGGCAATGTTTGGTTTTCCGCGAGCGGTGGCCCGAACGTCATGGAGTTCGGCAAAGTGACTGTGTCCGGTACGGTCACTGAATATCCGATCGCGGCCGGCACGCCCGGCGTACCCGGTGCGATGATACAAGGGCCCGACGGCAATCTTTATGCGACCGATTCTGTCGGCGGCGTTTTCGTCGTGACGACCGGCGGCATCTCGACGTACTATGCCACCTCGTTCCAATCGAATTTCGAGAACGGCATCGCGGTAGGCCCAGATAAGCAGATCTGGATTTCGCCGGGCGATTCCGCGGACGATCTCACCGAGTTCAACACTTCGAAGCACACCTTCGGTAAGGCAGCGATGGTGCCAGGATGTCCGAACGGCGGCTCATCGGCGATTCCGCGCGGGTTGACGCTTGGACCCGACGGTGACATGTGGTTCGTCACGGAGAGCTGCACGTACGTCGGAGTGTACGAAGAGAAGATCGCGACGGTCGGCGTCAGGTTGACGGGTGAGCAAGGGTTCAACGATCCGAACTATGGTTTCGAACTCGGCTACTTCGACGGCACGAAGTCGATGACGTCGCAAACCGTGTCACTGCCGGCCGGCGAATCCGTGCACTTCCAAAACGTCGATACGACTCAGGCGCACACGGCGAGCTTCCTCGGGGACGCCACCCAGAACAGCGCACCCTGGCCGTCGTCCTTCAACGGCTCGTCGACTCAATCGCCGGCGAACACGATCATCTCGACATCCGGATTCTCGACAGGTACGCTCCAACCGGGCAAATCGTCGCTCGTGTACGAGACCGGCATCCCGGGATTCTATATGTTCGGCTGCGCCTATCACTATAATTCGAACGAGATGCGCACCGTCATCATCGTTCACTGAATGAGGTTTGGAATCGCAAGGCCGCGGCGGTCGAGATGAATCTCGACCGCTCCTTATTCTTGCCGAGGTTGGCTCGGCATACCACATTTGTTAGGAGATGATGACGGCGGGGCCGCATTGATGACGCGGCTCGATCTCGCCGACGATCGCCGCATTCGGCTGAGCCGCGCCCGAGATGGGCTCGCGCGACAGTGCTGCATTCGCTGCGGCAACCGCTTTCGAAGCTTCGCTGCTTGAAACGACGATGCAAAACCCGACGCCCATATTGAACGTACGATACGCTTCCTCATCGCCCAACCGCGCTTCACGGACGACCTGCCTCACGAGCGCCGGCACCGTCCATGTCGAACGATCGAATCGCGCCGCGAGGTGATCTGGCAGGACGCGCTCGACGTTGTCGAGCAATCCGCCGCCGGTGATGTGCGCCATCGCTTTGATCGCGACGCCCGACGTACGGATGGCGTCGATATACGGTAGATAGCACGGGTGCACGGCGAGCATCGCGTCGGCGATCGTCGACATCGATCCGTCGACTTTATCGTACCAACGCGATCGATCGAGCGTGTGCCGCACGAGCGAGTAGCCATTCGTGTGGAAGCCGTTAGCCGGCAATCCGATCACCGCATCGCCGGCGACGACCGAGGTCGTGTCAGGCATCGCGTCGCGCTCGAGCGCTCCGACGATCGTCCCTGCAAGGTCGAAGTGGTCCTCTGAATAGACACCGGGCATCTCGGCGGTCTCGCCGCCGAGCAGTGCGAGGCCGTATCGTTCGCACGACGCGGCGATGCCGGAGACGATCGACGCGGCGACTGCGGCATCAAGCTTGCCGACCGCAAGATAGTCGAGGAAGAACAACGGTCGTGCGTTCATGCATGCGATGTCGTTGATGCAATGGTTGACGAGATCGCGTCCGACGGTGTCGAAGCGCTGCAGCGCAGCTGCGACGAGGACCTTCGTTCCGACGCCATCGGTGCTCGCGACGAGGACCGGTTGACGGAAACCGCTCAGCTCGAAACATCCGCCGAATCCGCCGATGCCTTCGAGCACGCGAGGATCGCGATGCGATCCGAGCAACGCGCGATAGCGCCTGACGGCGTCGTTGCCGGCATCGATATCGACGCCTGACTTCGCGTACGAATCCTTCACTGTCGCATCATTACGCGGCAGCTGTTCTAGCCCCTATTCTACATATTCCCACGCTGTTGGAGGTGGGTCCGGGGGCCCGTAGAAGGGCCCCGCCGCCGGTTCTCCGCCGGCCCCTCCCACTTGAAAGGCCCCCACCGACGATGAGAATACACGTCAGCGCCGAGAGACCGGAGCGCGCCCGCGTCGATGCACTCGTCCTTCCCGTTTATACCGACGGCGTCGCTTCCGCATCGGTCGAGACCGTCGACCGCAAACTCGGAGGCATCATCGACGACCTGCGCTCGGGCAACGAGATGCGCGGCCGCGAGAACGAGGAGAACACGCTCGTCGGGAATAGCAAGGTCGGCGCGAAACGCATCATCGTCGTCGGTATCGGCGCAAAAGGCGACGTGACGCCTGCGACGATCGCGCGGTTCGCCGGCGTCGGCGTGCGCTCGGCAGCGCGTCGCGGACTGAGCACGATCGCGATCGTCCTTCCGGATGATCTTCCTTTCGATGCCGCCGACGTCGGAGAAGCCGCGACCGAGGGCGCGATCATGGCGACTTTCGATCCGTCGCCGTATCGCAGCAGACGCGATGGGAAGCCCGATGCGGTGAAATCGGTGACGCTGATCGGCGCATCGCACGCGGTGAAACAGGTCGGCAAGGGCGTCGAGCGCGGCACGATTCTCGGCGAAGCCGCCAATCTCGCGCGCGAGATGGTGAACGCGCCGTCGAACGACATGACGCCGACGCACATCGCCGACCACGCGAAAGCGCTTGCGAAAAAGCACGGCCTAAAGGTGACGATCCTCGACAAGGCCGACATGAAGAAGCTCGGCATGGGATCGTTCCTCTCCGTGGCCGCAGGCAGCGAAGAACCGCCGAAGATGATCGCGCTCGAATATCGCGGCGCGCCGAAATCGAAAAACGTCCTCGGCCTCGTCGGCAAAGGCATCACCTTCGATACCGGGGGCATCTCGCTCAAGCCGGCGCAAGATATGGATGCGATGAAGGGCGATATGGCGGGCGGCGCGGCGGTCGTCGCCGCGATGAGTGCGATCGGCCAGTTGAAGCCGCAAGCGAACGTCAT
>DASQJC010000363.1:0-7713 GCA_035631255.1 Candidatus Eremiobacteraceae bacterium
GTCGTCGAGCTGAATGCACGGCTGACGGCGCTCAAAGAATTTGAAGAGGCAGGCGCGGGAGTGCCGCCGGGCGTCCGCGCGGTCACCGCGCAACGCGAGTCGACGCTCAAGGGCACGATCGGCACGATCGCCGACCTGATCGAAGTCGACGCCGCTTACGCGGCGGCGATCGACGTCGCGCTCGGCACGCGGGCGCACGACGTGCTTACGAAGACGTCGTCGGATGCGCGCGCCGCGATCGATTATCTCAAGAATAAACGCGCCGGCCGCGCGACATTCAGACCGCTCGACCTCGCGCGACAGCGCCCGCTGCCGCTCGCGCCGGACGTCTCGAAGTCGCCGGGCTTCGTCGGCAAGGCGATCGATCTCGTGCGATGTCGCGCTGACGTGCGCGACGCGATCGGTCACGCGCTCGGCGATGTCGTCATCGTGAAGGCGCTGTCAGATGCGTTAGCTCTCGCGCAGCACACATCAGAACTGACGATCGTCACGCTCGACGGAGAGATCGTACGCGGTCCGGCGATCGCCGGAGGGACCGGAGAAGGAGAAGCCGGCCCACTCGCGCGGCGCGTCGTGGCCGACGAACTGCGCCGCGAATGCGGCTCGGCCGCCATCGCGGTCGAAGAAGCAGAAGGACGTTTGGACGCGGCACGCTCGGCGGTCGCGCAGGCTGCTGCGAGCGTCGAACGCGCGGCCGCCGCGCGCGTCGATGCCGAGCTGCAACGCAGAGACGTGCGCAGTGCGCTCGACCATGCCGGCGAGGAATCGGCGGAGATCGAGTCACGCCGGTCGGCGCTCGCCGAGGCGACGGTCAAAGCGAAAGCCGATCTCGAAGCCGCGCGCGCGGAAGCGCGTCGCTATGACGAACGCTCTCGCACTGCCCGAGCGACCGCCGTGAAACTCGAAGCCGATCGCGCTACAGCCGCGTCGGAGGCGGACCGCCTGCAAGCGGCGCTCTCCGATCTTCGCGACGCGCATCGAACGGCAGCTGCCGAAGCGGCGGCGCTCGTCGAACGTGTCGCTCAGGCAGGCGATGATGTCGAATCCGCGCGTCACGCCCTCGCGGCGAGCAAAACGGCGCAAGAAGAGCGAGCCGCGGCGCTCGAAGCTGCGCGCGCCGAACGCGACGCGATGCGGACGGACGCCGCCGATCTCGCGCGCAAGAAAGTCGAAGCCGAAGGGCAGCTGCAAGAGGTAGAGGCGCAGGTCCAATCGCTCCGAGCCAAGCGCGATGAGCTGGGCGCCCGTGCGCGCGCCGCGTCCGACGCTGCCGATGCGGCGCAAGCTCGCGAACGCGAGCGCTCTCTCGAGGAGCAGACGCACCGCATTCGCCTCGCGGAGATCGATGCGGAGCTCTCGCTTCTTCAAGAGACGTTCGCGCAGAATCCGGCCACGGACGATGAGTGCGATGCCGTCGCGGACCGGCACAAGAATTTCGAAGGCGAAGCGGACGCCGAGATCCGCCGTCTGCGCGACGAAGTCGCACGGCTCGGCAACGTCAATCTCAACGCGCTCGAGGATCAAGCCGCGCTGCTCGAACGCCGCGAGTTCCTCCGCGGTCAGCTCGCCGATCTGCAGAAAGCGCGCGAGAGCATCTTGTCGGTCATCGCCGAGATCGACGCCGAATCGCTGCGGCAGTTCAACGAGACGTTCGACAAGATCGCGGTCGCATTCTCGGAGACGTTCGCCCGGCTCTTCACCGGTGGCGTCGGCAAGATCTGGCTCGCCGAGGCGCTGGATCCTACTGAAGCGGGGATCGAGATCGCCGTCCAACCCCCGGGCAAGAAGATGCAAAGTCTCAACCTGCTCTCCGGCGGCGAACGCGCCATGACGGCGGTCGCGCTCATCTTCGCGATCCTGCAAGTCCGGCCGAGCCCGTTCTACATCTTCGATGAGATCGACGCGGCGCTCGACGAAGCGAACATCGGCCGCTTCGGTTCGCTGTTGCGCGAGCTCGCGGATCGCGCGCAGACGATCATCATCACGCACAACAAAGCGACGATGACGCTCGCCGACCGCATCTACGGCGTGACGATGGGCGAGCCGGGCATCTCGAACATCCTCTCGCTCGCTCTGGAGCAGGCGAGCGCCTGACGGTGTCCGTGTCCGCAGCGCTGCTCTCTCTGTCAGACCGGCAGGGGCTCGACAAACTCGCGGCCGCACTGCGATCGCGCGGCTACCGGCTCGTCGCGACCACCGGAACGGCCGCCGCGATCCGCGAGCTCGGAATCGAGTGCGAAGAGGTCGGCGACCTCACGGGATTTCCGCCGCTGCTCGGCGGCCGCGTCAAGACGCTCCATCCGAACGTCTTCGCCGGCATACTGGCCTCGCGGGCGGACGAATCGCACGTCGCCGAGCTCGAGCGCTACAACATCCCCTCGTTCTCGGTCGTCGCGGTAACGCTCTATCCGTTCGAGCGCGTCGTAGCGGGCGGCGCTTCGGAAGCCGATGCGGTCGAGAACATCGACATCGGCGGCGTGACCCTGCTGCGAGCGGCAGCCAAGAACTACGCGGACGTCGCCGTACTCTCCGATCCGCGGCAATACGATGATTTCATCGGTGCGCTCGAGGGCGGCGGGCTCACGCCTGCCCAGCGGCGCGATCTTGCTGCGGCGGCGTTCTCGCGCTGCGAGGAATACGATGCGGCGATAGCGCGGCATTTCGCGCCAGCTGAGGGCGACGGCACAGAGCCGCCATCGACGCTGCGGTTGTCGATGCCGCGCGAGCTCGCGCTGCGCTACGGCGAAAACCCATGGGCGCGCGCTGCGTTCTATCTCGGCGCCGACGCGCCGACGCATCCGCGACAACTCTCGGGTAAGACGCTCTCCTACAACAACCTGCTCGACGTCGACTCGTGTCTGCGACTGCTCGCTCCGGTCGAAGAGCCTGGCGGATTTCCCCCGTCCGCCCGCACGCATCGCGCCGTACAAGCGGCGATCGTCAAGCATACGGTGCCGTGCGGCTACGCGGCGCGCGAGTCCGCGGCGGCAGCGCTTGAAGCTGCGCTCGGCGCCGACCCGATCTCCGCGTTCGGCGGCATCGTCGCATGCTCGGGCCGGATCGACAAGGCGGCGGCCGAGTTGCTGCACGCGCGCTTTTTGGAAGTCGTCGCTGCGCCGGGATACGACGACGACGCGCGCGCGCTCTTGGGCGCGAAGAAAAATCTTCGGCTGCTCGAGTTCGACACTCGACTTCCGGCAGCGCTCTTACGCGCGCCGAAGATCCGCTCGGCGCTCGGCGGCGTGCTCCTCGAGTACCCCGATCCGGACGCCCCGAAAGACGAATGGAAAGTCGTGACGCCTAACGCGCCATCGCCAGCGCAATGGCGCGACCTGCTCTTCGCGTTCGGTGCGGTACGGCAAGTGAAGTCGAATGCCGCAGTCGTCGTCAAGGATGAGGTGACGCTCGGCGTGTGCGGCGGCCAGACGAATCGGGTCGCGGCGGTCGAGCTTGCGTGCAAGCGTGCCGGCGATGCCGTGCGCGGCGCGGTCCTTGCGACTGATGGATTCTTCCCGTTCGCCGACGGCGCCGAGGCGGCGGCCGCTGCGGGTATCGGCGCAGTCGTGGCGCCAAGCGGATCGATCCGCGATTCAGAGGTCATCGCGGCTGCGATGCGACTCGGGGTGCCGCTCGTCTTCGCGTCGCGGCGGTACTTCCTACACTAAGAGCCGCGCGAGGAATAGACTAGAACAAGTCGTGTCGCGGCATCCATACGAGTAAGAGGTACGCCAACGCTGCGCTTCCCGCGAGCGCGGCGACCCAAAAGCCGAACGCGAGCATCTTAGATACTCGCGCGATGTGCTCGAGGTCCGCCTCGAACTCCCGCATGCCGACTGATTGCCGCAGATCGAGTCCTTTACCGCCGGGCCCCGCGTTCGTGCGAGTAATTATGGAATCAATGAGAGGTTGACGCATCGTCTTCTAGGCCGCGTATCTTCGAATGTTCTAGAACGTATCGGATATCGCCGTCGACGAAGCGCTCGCTGACGAGTCCTTCGATCCGCACCCAACGGCCGCGTTCGACATGCGTATCGCGCTCGAGCCGCACGTCGAAGCCGACGTCGACCGCGTCGGCGGCACAACAGCTGACGATTCGCCGCGACACCGTCGCGAGTTCGTCGGACATCGCCGGCGTCCACGTTCCGGTCACGGTGATCGTCTTTCCGAGCAGCGCGTTCGGATCCGAATCGAGTGTGGCCAGCGCATCGAAAAGGTCGCCCCGGATCGATGACGTGACGCCGCGCGAGCTCACCGCGCCCGGCGCCGGTGGAGCGACGACCGGCAGACCCAGCGCGAAAAGCGCTCCACATAGGCTTGCGCCGACAGCGTGCGCTGCTCGAGCGCGATCGGCGCGTTCGATCATGGTGCACGCCGCGAGCAGCATGCCGGTGAACACAGTCGCCCACCTCGGTATCGACGTCAGCACGAGGCTTGCTCCGCTCATCGCACTCATGATGCACGTGCCGGCCGCGAACGCGACCGCGAACCGCGCGTAGCTCATCGCGCGCACATCGCGCCGATGATGCAACCCGTCGCGCCGGCAATCGCAGCAAGCACGGTGCGGCTTGCGCCGAATGTGCGAGCGAACGTCGCGAGTTGTCGCACGTCGATCGTCTGAGACGCAACGACGAACGCGATCTGCGATTGCGGGTCATGGGTGAGCACTCGCGCGATCACGGAATCCGATGTCGAGCACGGCGAGAGGAGCGCGCCGGCGATAGCGGCAGCAAACGGTGCCGATAACGTCGCGTCGCGGCCGCAGACGAGCGCGATCGTCGCTATCGACGCGGACAGCGCGAGCGCGCCGAGAGCCGTCGCGATCCGAGCGCATAACGAAGGGTTCGAGCCAGAGGCGTTCGAGCATGCGTGCGGATCGGACGGCGCGGCATTCGCATGACCAAAACGTTGATCGACGAGCCATAAGATCGCCGTCGCGCCTGCAGCAGCGAGAGCGCCGGCGAGCCGCGCGATGAGCAGATGCGGTCCGAGCGTATTGAACGTCGCGAATAGCGCTGCCGGACCGGCCGCGCCGCTGCACACGAGCGCGAATCCGGCGAGCGCCGGCGACGCGCGGACCAACGCAGCCGCATATCCTGTGCTTGCACAGTCGCAGCCAGGAGCGAAGATGGCGGCGAGCGCGACGAGTCGTGCCGGCAGACGCAACCGTTCGACGACGCATGCACAGACGGCGCCGATGGTGACGTACGGCAGCGACGCGAGGACGATCGACGACCACCATGCGATGACGACGCCGATCCGTTCGATGTCGACGCGCGCATCGACGTGCGACGCGACCGGCAAAAGCATGCCCGCTGCGGCGGGTGCGGCCGCAGCGAGCGGAAAAGTAATCCATCGGAACATCATCCGATTCGCGGCCGAGAGGAGCGGTCGAGATTCATCTCGACCGTAAAGCTCGGCCTTTTGAAACCGCATTGAAAAACTTTTCGGCCCCGCGCGGAACTTTCGACATCCTCCCCCCGGACTCGAAGCGCTGGCAAGCCCTCGAGCGCCGGATCGATGATGTCTGCTCTCGCTTCGGCTACGGCGAGATACGCACGCCGATCTTTGAGAGCACCGAGGTCTTCGTCCGCACGCTCGGCGAGACGACAGACGTCGTCGACAAGGAGATGTACACGTTCGTCGATCGCGGCGGCCGCAGCCTCACGCTGCGACCCGAGCTGACGGCGCCCGCCGTCCGCGCTGTCCTCGAGCACGACTTGCTGCGTACGCCGCCGGTGAAGCTGTACTATCGCGGCGCGTTTTTCCGCTACGAGCGCCCGCAAAAAGGCCGCTTCAGACAAGCGCACCAGTGCGGCGTCGAGTGCTTCGGCGTCGAAGGGCCGGAAGCGGACGCAGAAGTCATCGCGCTGGCGCTCGAGGTCATCCGCCGCAGCGGCATCAAGGACGCGACGCTCGAGGTCAACTCGATGGGCTGCCCGTCGTGTCGCGCCGACTATCGCAAAGCGCTCGTCGCGTATCTCGAGACGCATCGCGACGAGTTGTCGGAGACGAGCAAATTTCGGCTCGCCCGCAATCCGCTTCGCATCCTCGATTCGAAAGATCCCGCCGACAAGTCGCTCGTCGCCGCCGGACCGAAGATCAGCGATTACTTGTGCGACTCATGCCGCACGCATTTCGAAGGCGTGCTTGCGCTGCTCGACGCGATGCGCATCGCATGGACGCGCAACCCTCTCATCGTCCGCGGCTTCGACTACTACACACGAACCGTTTTCGAGTTCATCTCCGCATCGCTCGGCGCGCAGAACGCGGTATGCGGCGGCGGACGATACGACGGCCTCGTCGAGTCGATGGGTGGGCCGCCGACGCCCGGCGTCGGCTTCGGCATGGGCATGGACCGCTTGCTCATCGCGACACAAGGACTCGACGGTGCGACCGACGGCGTCGCCTCACGCGGCGGCATCGACGTCGCGTTTATCGCGCTCGACGCCGACTCGAGCCGGCTTCTTGTGCCGCCGATGTACGAGCTGCGCAAGCGCGGCATCGCTGCGGACATGGACTACACGCGCCGGAAACTCGACAAGCAGCTGCGTTCCGCAGGCGACGCGGGGGCCCGCTTCGCCGCGATCGTCGGTGAAGACGAACGCAAAGCCGGAGACGCGACAGTGCAAGACCTCTCGACGCGCGAACGAACACGCGTGAAGCTCGTCGATCTTGAAGCCGCGCTCGCCGCGCGGCTCGGAAAGTAGCAGGGATGGAGCTCGACGCGAAAGTCTTGCGCGCGATCGTCGAGGTGATGCAGCGTTTCGGTTTGGACCGCGTCCGGATCCGCCGCAACGGTGTCGATGTCGACGCGAGATTGTCCGCGAAGGCAGCGCCCGTCATCGCGCCAGGCGTGTCGACGAATGCGCAAAACGCGCGAGCTGCATCGCGAGCGCCTGAAGCGCCGGCGAATGTCCGCAAAGTTCTCGCGCCGCTCGTCGGTGTTTTCTATCGCTCGCCCGCGCCCGGTGCAAGAGCGTTCGTCGGCGTCGGCGATGCGGTGAGCGGAGGGCAGGTCCTCTGCATCCTGGAAGCCATGAAGTTGATGAACGAGATCGTGAGCGAATTTGACGGCACGATCGCGAAGATCTGCGTCGAAGATGGAGCGCTCGTCTCGCTCGGCCAGGAACTCTTTTGGATCGAAGCCTGAACCCTCGCGACCGCTGGGTATCCGAACTCCTCGAACGGATGCGCGGACGACGCATCGCCGTCGTCGGCGATCTCATGCTCGACGAATGGCTCTGGGGTCGCGTGCGTCGCATCTCGCCGGAAGCGCCGGTTCCTGTCGTCGAAGTCGATGATCATTCGTACACGCTCGGCGGCGCGGGCAACGTCGCGAACAATCTCGCTGCGCTCGGCGCTAAGGTGCGCGCGATCGGCATCGTGGGAGACGATGAAGCCGGCGAGCGCGTGCTGGGCATGTTGAAGCATTTGCACGCGGACACGAGCGGCGTGCAACGCGTCGCACGCCGTCCGACGACGCAGAAGACGCGCATCGTCGCGCACCACCAGCAGGTCGTCCGCGCCGACCGCGAGTCGACGGCGCCGGTCAACGGGTCGCTGGCCGGCAGGCTGCGTCGCTCGCTTCTCGAGCTAGACGGCGACGTCGACGGCATCGTCATCTCGGATTACGGCAAGGGACTCGTCGGCTCGCCCGTGACGCAAGCGCTCGGGTCGTTCGCGCATCGCCCGGTCATCGCCGGCGATCCGAAG